>NZ_BAAAPC010000015.1:0-175509 GCF_039530945.1 Nocardiopsis rhodophaea | reverse complement strand
GCGCCCTGGCCCCACATGTTCTCCAGCACCTGGCGGTGTCCCAGCGTCAAGACGCCCGGTTGGGCCACAATCCACCCCTAGCATTCAGCGACAACACAAGTTGCACTGAACACTAGAAACCACCGCGGGGATTCGGTCGATATCGCCGAGATCAACAGAGGGTGGGGGTCAGGCGCCCAGCAGTCCGACCGCCTCGACCGTGGTGGACACGACGGGGTGGCCGGTGGCCTCCAGGCGCTCGCGGTTCATCAGCCCGCTCGCGACGAGGACGGCGTTGGCTCCCGCTTCTCGGGCCGCGCGGGCGTCGTCGTCGATGTCGCCGATGAGCACCACGCTCGCCGGGTCGGCGCCCAGCTCCTCCATGTGGGCGGCGAGGTGCTCGGTCTTGGAGTCGCTTACGGTGCCGAACCGACGCCCGTCGACACGGGTGAAGTGGGGGCGCAGACCGCGTTCGGCGACCAGCTCGTTGACGTGCCGGTGGGACGCCATCGACAGCACCGATTGGGTGCCCCCGGCCGCGGCCCACTGGCGCAGCACGTCGGGCACGCCCTCGGCCAGCCCGCAAGCGGGCACCTCGGCCAGATAGTGGCGGTCGTAGATCGTGTTGACGCGTTCCCACTCCCCGTCGACGAAGGAGCGGTCCAGCAGCTCCTCGTAGCACTCCCGCAGGGGCCGCCGGAAGACCGAGCGCCAGTAGTCCAGGTCGACCTGGGGCCGCCCGAACGCGGCGCAGACCTGGTTGAGGGCCGCGAGGTTGGCGTGGTTGTCGTCGAGGAGCGTCCCGTTCCAGTCCCAGACGATGTGCTTGATTCCGGTCATCCGTTCGAACGCGTAGTGATCCACCCCTGCACTGTAGACGCTCCCGGCGCTTACATGATCCCGTCCCTCTCCGCCTGGATTCCGGCGTCTAGAGACGCAATGGAGACCCCAGGGTTGTCGACCGGTGACCGAACTCCGGTGGGATGACGCCACCCCCGCTCCCCTCCCCAACCGAGGAACAGCGCATGCGACACCCCCACCGCATCACCGCCCGCGTCGGCTCCGTGGTCACCGCCACAGCGGTCGTCTCCGGGCTCGTGACCGCACCAGGCCTGGCCGACACCCCCACCCCGCTGGTCGAGAACGGCCGCACCCAGCCGGTCTTCGACTACGCCGACGCCGTCTACCACGAGGTCGATATCGAGACCGAGGCGGACAGCGACGGCGACGGCGCCCCCGACACCGTCCGAATGCGCATCATGCGGCCCAAGGAGTCCGACGACGGGCTGCGCGTGCCCACGATCATCGAACCCAGCCCGTACTGGTCCGAGCTCAACGACGCCGAAATGTACGACGTGGATCTCGACGACGAGGACGCCGGTACCGTCCCGCGCAGCGGAGGCGGTAACCGGTCGGGCGGACTGGCGGGCACGGACGCTCCCGCCGACCCCGAGGAACTGCGAAGATCCGCGGCCGGGGGCCCCGCCGCCAGCATGTCCAACTACTACGACAACTACTTCCTGCCGCGCGGATACGCCGTCGCGCAGCTGGACAGCCTGGGCACCGGGGGCTCCACCGGCTGCCCCACGTCGGGCGCGCACAACGAGACGCTGGGGGTCAAGGCCGCTGTCGACTGGCTGAACGGCCGCGCCACCGGCCGCGACGCGGAGGGCAACGAGGTCACCGCCGCGGCCTGGTCCACCGGCGACGCGGCCATGACCGGCATCTCCTACAACGGGACCCTGCCCGTGGCCGCCGCCACGACCGGCGTGGAGGGGCTGAAGACGATCGTCCCGCAGGGCGCCATCTCCTCCTGGTACGACTACTACCGGGAGAACGGCGGCGTCGTCGCGCCCGGCGGATACCAGGGCGAGGACACCGACGTCCTGGCCAAACTCGTCTACACCCGCGAGGACCGCGAGATCTGCGGCGCGGTGCTGGACTCGATCACCCAGGACCAGGACCGCCGCAGCGGGGACTACAACGCGTTCTGGGACGAGCGGAACTACCGCAACGACGTGGGGGACATCTCCGCGAGCGTGTTCCTGGCGCACGGCCTCAACGACTGGAACGTCAAAACCGACCAGGCCCTGCGGATGTGGCGGGAGCTCGGCGAGCACGGCGTACCGCGCAAGATGTGGCTGTACCAGGGCGGCCACATCAACCCGATGAACCTGCGCATGGAGGAGTGGTTGGACCAGCTGCACCGCTGGTTCGACTACTGGCTCTACGACCTGGACAACGGCATCATGGACGAGCCAGCGGTCGACATCGAGAACGCCGACCTGAGCTGGTCCGCACAGGACGATTGGCCGGCCGCCGGGACCGCTCCGCTGCGGCTGCACATGAACGCCGCCACCGAGGGGGCGCGAGGCGCGACGGGCACCCTGGAGCGCGTCCCCGAGCGTGGCCGGGGACAGGAGGAGTCGTTTACCGACGCCGGGCGCACCGTTACCGCCGACACGCTGGCCACCGACCCCGAGGCCGCGGGCGAGAACGCGCTCGTCTACGTCTCCGACGAGCTCGACGAGGACGTCCGGGTCAACGGGTTTCCCAAGGTCTCGGTGCGCGCCGCGATGGACGGCGCCTCCCCGTACCTGACCGCGCTGCTGGTGGACTACGGTACCGACACCCGGGCGACCGGCGCGGTCCGCTATGACCGCGCCGCGCGGGTCTGCTACGGCGAGGGCATACCGGAGGATCCGGGGTGCACCTACCGGAGCCGCCACAAGACCGAGACGCGTGACTACAAGATCGTTACGCGCGGCATCCTGGACGCCCGCAACCGCCTCTCCGACGAGCGGCAGCTGCCGGTCGTCAGCGGCACGATGTACCGGTACTCGTGGGAGATGCAGGCCCAGGACTACGTGTTCAAGGCCGGGCACCGGATCGGCGTCGTGGTGATCTCGACCGACTACGACTACTCGCTGCGCTACCCGTCGGGGACCGAGGTGACCCTGGACACGAAGGCGTCGACGGTCACTCTGCCCGTTTCCGAGGGCCGCGACGGCTATCGAGGTTGACCGCGCCGGCGGCGGGCGGGGGCCGGGGGAGCTCTCTCCGGGCCCCGCCCGCCGCCATCCGGTGCCGTCGGCCGTGCGCAGGTCCGGGTCGCGCCCTTTCGCGGTCCCGCCTCACACCCCGCCGGTCGGATCGGGGTCCGTATCCGCCGCGGGCCCGGCTTTCACCGCGGCCGCCCCGCGGCGGCGTCGGCGCCACAGGAGCACACCGCCCGCGACCGTCAGCGGCAGCAGCACCAGGAGTAGGATCGGCACGAGGATGGCCAGGACCGACATCACGGCGCTGCAGATGTCCTCGATGGTGCTGATGACCGGCCCGCCGGTGCCCAAGGTGACGGTGTTGAGCACCGGCCGCGCGAGCGCCTTGAGGCCGTGGAAGACCAGCGCGATGACGACGCCGGAAAGGATCGGCCACCATGAGCCGTCACCGGTGCTGGCGGACGCGATGTCGGCGGTGTCGACCGCGGCGGCGCCCGCGCCGAACGTCAGCCCGCCCGATGTCGGCCGGACGAACGTCTGCACGACGTCGTTGACGCTGTCGACCGCGGGGATCTTGTCGGCGACGAGTTCCAGGGCCAGCAGGACGCCGAGCAGGACCAGGACCGCCGGGTGTTCGAGCCACTGCCAGCCGGGGCCGAGGGTGAGGAGCTCGGTGTAGCGGGCGATGAGCCCGACCGCCAGCAGCGGTATGTAGGCGTTCAATCCGGCCGCCGACGCCAGGCCGGCTCCGGTCAGCAACTCCAGCATGCGCTCTCTCCCCGCTCGTCTCCGCCCTCGCGTGCCAGGCACACACGAGGAGAGACGCACCGGCCCGGCCGCTGGTTCCGGAACGGGCCCCGCTGGCGGGGCGGGCATGCGCGGTCGGCTACGGGTCGCCTACTTGCGGAACCGCCGGGCCTCGTCGGCCAGGCGGGGGTGGGCCGCGTCGGGGTCCTGGCCGAACTCCCGCAGGGCCCGGCGCCGCCGCAGCAGGTCCCAGCACTGGTCGAGCGACGCTTCGAGCTCGCGCATCCGGCTGCGCTCCTGGGGCGTCAGCCGGTGCTCGTTCTGCTCGCGGAGGTCGCGTTCCTCGGTGACCAGGGCGTCGATCTGGCGCAGGATCTCGCTCTCCCCACCCGTGGCATCGTTCATGCGTCCTATGGTCGGCCAGTCCCACCCCTGCGGCAAGGGCCCAGCTGCGTGTCCGCGCAGCTCAGTGCCGGTCGGGGCGAACCATGCGGCTCAGTGGCCCGCGTTCCGAGCGGGCGGCGAACGCCCCGATTCCACCCGAGAGATCCATAAAAGCACCGATACTTCTGGGAGTATGCCGACGCGGGCTCCCCTCGGGCTCCGCCGCGGAGGACGGGCGCGGGGCTCCGCTGGGGCGCACAGCGGGAACAGCAGCGGCCAAAAATACCTTCAGGGGGTATATGATGACCGATGGAAAGCAAGATCAGGGGAGCACCGCCATGGCGACCTACGGCTATCACGACAACAAGCAGAGCCATCTCAACCGACTGCGCCGCATCGAGGGCCAGGTCCGGGGTCTCCAGCGTATGGTCGAGGACGATGCCTACTGCATCGACATCCTCACGCAGACCTCCGCGGTGAACAAGGCGCTGCGTTCGTTCGCCCTGTCCATGCTGGACGAACACCTCAAGCACTGCGTTGCCCACGCCGTGGCCAACGGTGGCGAGGAAGCCGAGATCAAGGTGCGGGAGGCCTCGGACGCCGTCGCGCGTCTGGTCCGTTCCTGACCGCGGGCCGCCGGGCTCTCCCATTCCACCGAAACGAGAATCGAGGACGCTCTTATGGCCGCCACCACGATCACCGTCAGCGGAATGACGTGCGGGCACTGCGAGAAGGCCGTCAAGGAGGAGATCACCGCCCTCCCCGGTGTGACCTCTGTGCACGTGGACCTGGAGAGCGGACGCGTCTCCATCGAGAGCGAGGCACCGCTCACCGACGCGCAGCTGGCGTCGGCGATCGACGAGGCCGGCTACGAGATCGTCAGCTGACCGGCTGGCACTGACGGAACAGCCCCATCGGCGGAACCGACCGCGCCCAGCGGACCGGCCGGACCCGCCGCGGTGGCCGGAGCGCCCTGCCTCACGCCCCGGCCACGGGGATGTCGAGGAGCCGCGCGCTCTCCTTCCGCGCCGCTTCGGGGGCCAGGTAGTGGTCGGCGACCTGGTCGACGAAGGTCGAGGGCACGCCGTGGGCGAAGCCGAGCCGGGACACCTCGCCGCCGAGCATGGCGCGGATCATCCAGTTGGCGGCCACCCGCGCCCGAGCCGGGGCGGAGGGGACCGCCCACAGGTGGTAAGCGCGGGTCACCGCGAAGGCCGGCAGACCGGAGAGGTCGATGCCGAACGGCCGTGCGACGGCGTCCTTCCCGCTGAGGTCGACCACCAGCCCCATGTCCTCGTGCACGAACGGGCGCAGCGGACGGTCGAGCAGTGAAGAGATCACATTCTCGGCGGCGACGACGCCCTGGCGCTGCGCGTACTGGGCGGTGGGCGGGCAGAGCGCGGTCTCCTCGGGCGAGTCCAGGTTGGGAATCGCGGCGGCGTCGCCGATGGCGAAGACATGGGGCTCGTCGGCCGTGGCGAGGTGAGAACCGACCACCAGCTTCCCGCGATCGGTGGGGGTGCCGACGGAGGCCATGAGCGGGCTCGGCGCGGTACCGGCCGTCCAGATGAGGGTGCGGCACGGCAGCACCCGGCCGTCGGTGAGGGTCACCTTGTTCTCCGTCACGTTGCGGACGGACACCTCCAGCGTGACCTCGATGTCGAGGTTTCGGAGCAGGTCCAGCGTCTCCTCGCCCAGCTTGACGCCCAGTTCGGGGAGGAGGCGAGGAGCGATGTCGACGAGGTGCCAGTGGATAGCGGACCGCAGGTCGGGGTAGCGCAACGCGGCCTCGTCGGTGAGGCGGCGCAGGGAGGCGGCGGTCTCCACGCCGGTATAGCCGCCGCCGACCACGATGAAGCGGCAGCGCTCCTCGCGCTCCGCCGGGTCCCTGCTGGCGTTGGCGAGTTCCAGTTGGGCGAGCACGTGGTCGCGCAGGACGACCGCCTCGGCGAGGTTCTTGTTGCCGAACCCGTGCTGGGACAGGCCCGGGATGTCGAAGACCCGCGTGAGGCTCCCCGGCGCGAGGATGAGCCGGTCGTAGCGCTCGTAGGTGAGCTCGTCGGAGATCTTCTTGATGAGGACGACCTGGTCGGTGGTGTCGACGCCGATCGCCGTTCCGGGCACGATGCGGGTCCGGCGCAGCATCCGGTGCAGGGACACCGCGATCGACTGCGGCGTGAGGAGCCCCGAAGCCACCTGCGGCAGCAGCGGGCTGTAGAGCATGTAGTCGTTGGGTGCGATGAGCACGATCTCGGCCATGCCCTTGGGAATCCGCCGTTCCAGTCGACGGAGGGCGTGCAGCCCCGCGAATCCGGCACCGATCACCACGATGCGAGGTCGTGCCATGGTCGATTCCCCCTATCGATCGGCCCGGCACCGCCCCGAAGGCCGTGGTCGCGTCGCCCTCGTGCGGTTAGCGCCGATGCGGTCGCCTCCGGGGTGCGCGCTGCCGGGCGATGGTGACCTCTGTGGTCAGGGCTGCCCGTACCCCCTCAGGTCAAACGTAGATCGCGGTGGGCCGGTCATCGCGGCGGACGCGCCGGTGGGACGCGCCTTTTGGACCAGGATCGCTTTTCGTGCGAAACCCATTTTCGAGTTTCACCCACCGACAAACGAGCACATAGGCACATAGGGTGAACATTTCGTTACCCACCGATATCGGTGACGAGGCGCGCCGCTACCGCCGACGCGGTCAGCGCCGCGGCCTCCGCGCACCGGGGAGGGGATGACATGCGTGGTGTCAGCACGAGCGCGGCCATCGCGATCACGACCGGAGTTCTGTTCGCGGCGAGCGCGGGGAGCGCGGCCCGGTCCCCCGCGGAAACCGCCGCCCAAGGGCCGATCGAGGACCTGTTCGCGGTCCTCTCGGCCGTCGATACCGTGTGCCAGCAGGCGGAGGGGCTGCCGGACGTTCCCGACGCGGTTCCTCCCGACATGGACCCCGACGTGGATCTTCCCGACACGGACATCCGGGGTGCTGAGGCTCCCGGCGTCGACCTGCCGTCTCCGGATATCCGAAGCTCCCAGCCCCCGGACGACCTCACCGCGCCCGTCCAGGAATTGTGCGCCGCGTTTGAGGACCTCTCCATCGAAGAGCTGGAGAGCCTCTTGAACACCATTCCCGACCTGCCCACCGACGGGCTCCCAGAGGCACCGACGGACGACCTTCCGGAGCTTCCTGGGCTGGAATAGGCACGGGGGCGAACGTCGCGCCGCTCGCGTCAGGCCTCGGCGAGCAGCGCGGCGGTCCCCATGCCCAGCAGCAACTCGGTCATCCGCTCCTCCGGCAGCTCGCCAGCGCTGTGCGGCGTGGAGTTGAGCAGCCCGAACGTGGCGTGCACGGCGGCGCGCAGCACGGCGGGCGGGGTGGCGGGCCGCAGCAGGGCGAGCACGCCGACCCACTCCTCCACGTAGCCGCGCTGGAGCCGCCGGACGCGGCGGCGGTCGGGGTGGGGGACATTGTCCAGTTCGCGGTCGTGCACCGTGATGAGGGCGGGCTCGCCCAAAGCGAAGGCGATGTGCCCGCGCAGCAGCGCGTCCAGCGCTTCGCGCGGGCCTGAGGCGGAGGCGACGCGCTCGCGGCCGTCGGCGGCCAGCCGCTCGCTGATGTCCAGCAGCATCGCGGCCAGCAGCGCCTCCTTGCCCGGGAAGTGCCGGTAGAGGGCGGGGCCGCTGGTGCCGACGGCCCGCCCGAGGTCGTCGATGGACACGCCGTGGAAGCCGCGCGCGGCGAACAGGTCGGCGGCGGCGTGCAGGATCTCGGCACGGCGTGTCCCCGCGGTCCGGTTCACCATGGTCGCCTCTCCCCCAGCTCGGTGCCGGCCGACCCGTCGCGCCCTGACCGGTTCGATGTGACCCTGGACACCGAGGTTAACGATCACTAACATCGGCCATGTTAGCGACCATTAACACCTCAGGCCAGAGGGGACTCGATGAGCAGGGCACCCGTGCTCACCTCGGCAATCGACACCAACAGCGCGGCCTACGCCGCCAACGCCGAGGCCAACCGCTCCCTCGCCACCGAATTGCGCGAGCGGATCGCCGCCGCCGCGCTCGGCGGCCCGGAGAAGACGAGGATCCGGCACGTCGAGCGGGGCAAGCTGCTGCCGCGCGACCGGGTCGACGCGCTGCTCGACCCGGGCTCCCCCTTCCTCGAACTCTCGCCGCTGGCCGCCTACGGCCTTTATGGCGACGATGGGCAGGACGCGCCCGCGGCGGGTCTGATCACCGGGGTCGGCCGGGTTGCCGGGCGCGAGGTCGTGGTGGTGGCCAATGACGCCACGGTCAAGGGCGGCAGCTACTACCCGATGACCGTCAAGAAGCACCTGCGCGCCCAGGAGGTCGCGCTGCACAACCGCCTGCCGTGCGTCTACCTCGCCGACTCCGGCGGGGCGTTCCTGCCGATGCAGGACGACGTCTTCCCGGACCGGGAGCACTTCGGGCGCATCTTCTACAACCAGGCGACCATGTCGCAGTTGGGCATCCCGCAGATCGCGGCGGTACTCGGGTCGTGCACCGCCGGGGGCGCCTACGTTCCTGCGATGAGCGACGAGGCGGTGATCGTGCGCGAGCAGGGCACCATCTTCCTCGGCGGTCCGCCACTGGTGAAGGCGGCGACGGGCGAGGTCGTCACCGCTGAGGAGCTGGGCGGCGGCGACGTGCACTCGCGGACCTCCGGCGTCACCGACCACCTGGCCGAGGACGACGCACACGCGCTGGACACCGTGCGGCAGATCGCCGCGACCTTCGGCCCGCGCCACGAACCCGCGTGGGAGCGGCGCGAGACGCGCCCGCCGGCGCTCGACCCCGAGGAGCTGTACGGGGTCATCCCCGGCGACACGCGCACGCCCTACGACGTCCGCGAGGTGATCGGGCGCGTCGTGGACGCGAGCGAGTTCACCGAGTTCAAGGCCGAGTACGGGACCACGCTGGTCACCGGCTTCGCACACATCCACGGCCACCCGGTGGGAATCATCGCCAACAACGGCATTCTGTTCAGCGAGTCGGCGATGAAGGGCGCGCATTTCATCGAGCTGTGCGACCGGCGCCAGATCCCACTGGTGTTCCTGCAGAACATCTCCGGGTTCATGGTGGGCCGCGACTACGAGGCCGGCGGTATCGCCAAGCACGGGGCGAAGATGGTCACCGCCGTCGCCTGCGCGCGGGTCCCGAAGTTCACCGTCGTCATCGGCGGGTCGTTCGGCGCCGGAAACTACAGCATGTGCGGTCGGGCGTATTCGCCGCGGTTCCTGTGGATGTGGCCGAACGCGCGGATCTCGGTGATGGGCGGCGAGCAGGCGGCGTCGGTGCTGGCCACCGTCCGGCGCGACCAGCTTGAGGCGCGGGGCGAGGAGTGGTCGGCGGAGGCGGAGGAGAGCTTCAAGGCGCCCATCCGCGAGCAGTACGAACACCAGGGCAGCCCCTACTACTCGACGGCGCGGCTGTGGGACGACGGCGTGATCGACCCGGTGGACACCCGCACGGTGCTCGGACTGGCGCTGTCGGCGGCCCGGCACACGCCGCTGGAGCCGGTCGGCTACGGCGTATTCCGGATGTGAGGTCGCAGGTGGCGGAATCAACGGGAGCACCTGGGGCGACGGCCGGGGCCGCGGAGACCTCAGGCAGATCAGGAACCGCAGGGAGAAGAGCGACCGCAGGGAGAGCTGGGGCGGCAGTGTCAGCGGAGGCGACGGAGTCGAGGATGACGAACACCCGCGCGGCGATGACCGCCGTTCCAACGGTGCTGGTGGCCAACCGCGGCGAGATCGCGGTGCGTATCATGCGCACGCTGCGGCGGCTGGGGATGCGGTCGGTGGCGGTGTACAGCGACGGCGACCCGGACGCGCGCCACGTGCGCGCCGCCGACGTGGCGGTGCGGGTGGGCGGCGCGAGCCTGTCCGACAGCTACCTGAACGGGACCGCCATCATCGACGCCGCCCTGGCGACCGGCGCGACCATGGTCCACCCCGGGTACGGGTTCTTGTCGGAGAACGCGGGCTTCGCGCGGGCGTGCGGCAAGGCCGGGCTCATCTTCGTCGGCCCGCCGCCGGAGGCCATCGAGGCGATGGGCGACAAGATCCAGGCGAAGGCCACGGTGGCGGCGGCCGGAGTGCCGCTGCTGCCAGGGTTCGCGGAGGAGGCCGGGCGCCCGCTGCCGGACGCGGAGCTGGAGCGGGCCGCGGCGGAGGTCGGGTACCCGCTGTTGATCAAGCCCTCGGCCGGTGGCGGCGGCAAGGGGATGCGGCTGGTACGCGAGGCCGGTGAGCTGGCCGGGGCCGCGGCGGCGGCCCGGCGCGAGGCGGCCGCGGCCTTCGGCGACGCGACGCTGCTGGTGGAGCGGTTAGTAGAGCGGCCACGGCACATCGAGGTGCAGGTACTGGCCGACGGGCACGGCAACGTGGTGCACCTCGGCGAACGCGAGTGCAGCCTGCAGCGGCGGCACCAGAAGATCGTGGAGGAGGCGCCGTCGCCGCTGCTGACGGAGGAGCAGCGGGCGGCGATGGGTGCGGCGGCGGTGGCCGCGGCCCAGGCGTGCGGGTATGTGGGAGCGGGCACCGTGGAGTTCATCGTCCAGGGGCCCGGTGGCGCCGCGGAGTCCGGGGCCGTGCAGGAGGCCGGTGCCGTGAGGGCGCGCGGGCACGACGGGGCGGAGGTTCCGGGGGAACCCCTTACTTCAAGTGAAGCCGACGCGGCACCCGCCCGGCCAACGGCAGACGCCGACCTGGGGACAACCCGCGACCTCGACTACTCCTTCCTGGAGATGAACACCCGCCTCCAGGTCGAACACCCCGTCACCGAAGCCGTCACCACCATCGGCGGCCACCGCGGCGTCGACCTCGTCGAGCTGCAGCTGCGCGTCGCCCTCGGCGAGCCCCTCCCCTTCTCCCAGGCCGACATCGGCATGTCCGGCCACGCTGTTGAGTCCCGCGTCTACGCCGAGGACCCCGCCCTCGACTTCCTGCCCACCGGCGGACGGGTCCTGCTCCTCTCCGAGCCCGAAGGCGAGGCCACCCGCGTCGACTCCGGCCTGGACGACCACGCCGAGATCACCTCGGCCTACGACCCCATGCTGGCCAAGGTCATCACCTGGGCCCCGGACCGCCCCTCCGCGCTGGACCGGATGGACGCCGCGCTCGCCCGCTACACCCTCCTCGGCTGCGGCACCAACGTCGCGTTCCTGCGCCGCCTCCTGCGCCACCCCGACGTCGCGGCCGGGAACCTCAGCACCGACCTCACCGAGCGCATCCGGCCCGACCTCATCCCTGAGGCCGACGACGCCGTCCCCATCGAGCTCTACGCGGCCGCCGCCCTGGACCACCAGCTCCGGTTGGAACCGACCGACCCGCGCACCGACCGCTTCGACGTCCCCGACGGCTGGCGCGTCGGCGGCCCCGCCTGGACCACCTGGCGCCTGCGCGCTCCCCGCCACGAAGCGGTCATGGTGCTGGTCCGGCGCACCACCGCCCCCGACGCGCCCCGCTCCCCCGGTGCGCCCATCGGCTACGAGGTCCGCGTGGGCGACACCGAGCCGCTTCCGGCGCGCGCGTCGCGATCTCCGGACGGCAGCTCCCTGACCGTCGACTACGGCGGCCGCACCGTGCGCTACGCCCGCGCCGCCGACGGTGCCGACCTGTGGCTCGGCCGCGAGGGCTCGGCGTGGCAGATCCACGAGGAGCGCGCGTTCGCGACCAAGCGCGAGGCCGATTCCGGCGGCGACGGCGCGCTCCGCAGCCCGATGCCGGGCACGGTGCTGTCCGTCCCGGTCGAGCGGGGAGAGCGGGTCACCGCGGGGACCCCGGTCGTCGTGGTCGAGGCGATGAAGATGGAGCACGCGGTCACCGCCCCCATCGACGGCGTCGTCACGCGGCTGGAGGTCGCGCCCGGGCGCCCCGTGGCCATGGACATGCTTCTGGCCGTCATCTCCGCGGACGACAGCGTGCCGAGCGCCGAGCCACCAGCCGATCCACCGGCGGCACCGCACCCGCCGTCCGCCACCGCACCCACCGAACCGGCGCGACCCGCCGATTCCGTCGCCCCCAAGGAGTGACCGACATGACCCACCGACTCTCCGAAGAGCACGAGGAGCTGCGCCGAACCGTCGAGGCGTTCGCCCGCGACGAGGTCGCGCCGGTCATCGGCGACTTCTACGAGCGCGGTGCCTTCCCCTACGACATCATCGCCAAGATGGGCCGGATGGGCCTGTTCGGTCTCCCGTTCCCCGAGGAGTTCGGCGGCATGGGCGGCGACTACTTCGCGCTCTGCCTGGCCCTGGAGGAACTCGCGCGGGTCGACTCCTCAGTCGCCATCACCCTGGAGGCCGGGGTGTCCCTCGGCGCGATGCCGATCTTCCGCTTCGGCAGCGAGGAGCAGAAGAAGACCTGGCTGCCCCGGCTCTGCTCGGGCGAGGCGCTCGGCGCGTTCGGGCTCACCGAACCCGGCGGCGGCTCCGACGCGGGGGCCACCCGCACCACCGCCCGCCTCGACAACGGGGAGTGGGTGATCAACGGGACGAAGTCGTTCATCACCAACTCCGGCACCGACATCACCGCACTCGTCACCGTCACGGCCATCACCGGCGAGCGTCCGGACGGCCGCCCCGAGATCTCCGCGATCCTCGTGCCCTCCGGCACCCCGGGGTTCTCCGTGGGCCAGCACTACTCCAAGGTGGGGTGGAACGCCTCCGACACCAACGAGCTCGTCTTCGACGACTGCCGGGTGCCCGAGGCTAACCTGGTGGGCGAGCGCGGCCGCGGCTACGCCCAGTTCCTGCGCATCCTGGACGAGGGGCGGATCGCCATCGCCGCTCTGTCGGTGGGCCTGGCCCAGGGCTGCGTGGACGAGAGCCTGCGCTACGCGGCCGAGCGAGAGGCGTTCGGCCAGCACATCGGGCAGTACCAGGCCATCCAGTTCAAGATCGCCGACATGGAGACCCGTGCCCACACCGCCCGCCTGGCCTACTACGATGCGGCGGCGCGCATGCTCGCGGGCGAGCCGTTCAAGAAGGAGGCCGCCATCGCCAAGCTGGTGGCGTCCAACGCCGCCATGGACAACTCGCGTGACGCGACGCAGGTCTTCGGCGGCTACGGCTTCATGAACGAGTACCCGGTGGGCCGGTTCTACCGGGACGCCAAGATCCTGGAGATCGGCGAGGGCACCAGCGAGGTGCAGAAGATGCTCATCGCCCGCGAACTGGGCCTCCCGGCCTGACGCCCCGCCGCCGCGCGTGCCGCGACCGCTTCGGGCGACCGTTCTGCGGTCGCGGCGTTCACCGCCGCACGCCGTCCACTCCGCGCGCCTCCTCGTGGGTGACGCGGATCTTGGACTGGCCGTGCGGCTGCTTCTCCCAATCGTCCATGAACCGCGCTTTGAGCCCGTGCTTCTCCGCTACGGCGATCAGGGTCTCGGTGCGGTAGTAGAAGTCCTCGCGCAGCACGTGGTGTTCCTTCCCCTCCGTCCGGTCGAAGGTGAAGTCGAACCACCCGTCAGCGGTGAGGATCCGCCCCACGTGGGCCAGGCACTCGTCGATCACGTGCAGCGGCGAATGGGAGAACACGCTGTGGGCGTGGACCACTCGGAAATGGGCGTCGGGCAGGAAGGTAAAGGTGAGGTCGCGCACCGGCGTCAGGTGCGGCAGTTTGGCCTGCAGGCGCTGGCGGGCCAGGGTCTCCTGGGCAGCGACGAGAATGTCGGGCGAGATATCGATGCCGTAGTAGTTGCCGGTGTCGAGGTAGTCGATGAACCACCACCCCGCGCGCAGGTTTCCGCACCCGATGTCAAGCATGCGGTCGCCCGGCTGCAACCCGTGGGAGACGAGGTAGTCGAACTGCATCTTCCCAAGAGCCAGCCATCGGTCATGGGTCGCGGAGCCGACGGCGGCCTCGGGGCTGTTGGCGGTGTCATGCTTCATGACGGCGCGGTAGTAGGAGACATGGTCCGGGTAACGCAGCCTCAGCCACCTGTCGCGCCCCGCACGCTTCAGGTACCCCGGTATCTTTCCGGGGTTGCGCAGCGCATAGCCCATCTTGTGACCCAAGGTGGAGCGGTCCGCGATGACATTCTTCCTCGACACGGCGATGGATTCCTCTCAGCCACGACTCCTTGCCTCCGAACCGAAGCCTGCCAGACCGCAGACATCGATGGAGCAAAACGGGGCACTCGCCTTCTATCCTCACATTCACTCGTAAATCCAACACACCACCCTGTCCCTCACCACGTATCGGACACCCCATCCAGGACCGAGGGAAGGACCACTACGCCCGATTTCATCACTTTTTTTGGTAATTTTGCCAACTCCCCGATGGGCGCGATGCCTACCGTGCGGGGACCTTCCACAGCTCCGGGCGCGGGCGCGGCACACCGTCCGCGCTGGCTTCGAGCTCATCTCATCGGGGGTCTGGGGTAGCAGACCAGCGTGCGGCAATGGAGGCAACGCCCAGGATGTGGATCACCTTGCGCTCGCAGCAACGGTGCAGGCGGCAACATCCGCCCAGCGAGCCATCGTGCGTTCGGTACTGACGGCGAGGATGGTCGCGGACGAGCCCTCGCGTTCTCCGCATTCACGCGGGCCCCGATCCCGGAGCACGTGGGCGCCGTGAGCACCATTGCACCGAACAGGTGTCCGCGATCCGTCCGCCACAAGGCGTTCTACTATCGTCGCGCAGCACGGGGACCGAGAAACCACACAAGCTGACGTCGAGGAGCTGCCGAAACGCGATCGCCTGCGATGCTTGGGGCGATACGAATCAAATGATAACCAAAGCCCCCACAACAAAAGGCAGACTCCACAATATCGGATGGTTCCTTTCTGTCACAATGGACAAAAAGCAAAAATAAAGAACAATGGAAACCAGTAGACCAGAGGCTATGGAGAGAAAGACAAACAGGAGGGGCAAAGGAGGCGACAGGCACGCCCATTCGTCACACGAAAAGCTTGAATAAAACATGTAGGCAAGGATGAATCCCGCACAGAATCCGCTACCTGATACAAAAATCCGAGAAGCCCTTCCACCCAGGCGAAGGCCGCGAGCTACGAATACCGCAATAATGCCGGGCGATGCGACACCACCATACCCCAGCAGAACCCCGGAAAGAGCAATGATGGGCTCATTCGCCTCCGATGACGGAACACCGAACAAGAGCTGGAGAGTATAAAATGCCACGGAGGTCAGAGCGCCAGCAGTTATGGGTGCTCGAAGGAAGGACTTCAATCGTCCCGAAGAATCACTTTGGTTCACTGTGCATACCTTGTCGCCCTATCGAAGCAAGAAAGTAGCGGCCGCCCCCAAGCATTTAATCCATAAATAGGCGACCGCGGTAAGACTCTAACACAAAGATTTTAGGGACTCTGCAGACTTCGAATCCGAGCTGGTGCGAACCATGGCGCGCGACCACCATGTCGTTTGGATTGACAGCAGCTATTCTTAGACGCACTGCCTCATCAGGCGCCATGTTCTCCAATTTGACCCTCGACGCGCGCCCTCTATAGATCGGTTGATGCTGAGACCCGCGGTTATCGTCCTTGGTAGTCTCATCGAAAACCACGTATTCAGTTGCTTCAGGAACGCCGACGCCTGCACCGCCGATACGAGCGCAAGTCGGCCCACTTCCTGGGCGTAACCGCCATCAGCACACTCTGATCGGCTACCGCAGACCGCCAATGAGACGAGCTCGAAGCCGACATGACTGCTTAATTGGGCCGAGCGGTGCTGCCGTAAACCGGTTCCGGGGGTGTCGCGTTGGCGAGGAGGGCATGGATCGTGGCACCGATTTCATCGGCGTGCCAGCGAGCGCCCTTGTCTATGGCGGGGCCGTGCCGGTAGCCCTCCATCACGCAGATGCGGCCGCCGTCGACCTCGAAGACGCGGCCCGTGACCTTCGCTGAGCCCGCTGATCCGAGCCAGACCACCAGCGGCGAGACGTTGGCCGGGTCCATCCGGTCGAAGGTCCCGCTCTCTGGCTCGGCCATGGTGGTGGCGAAGAGGTCCTCGGTCATCCGGGTGCGCGCGGCGGGCGCGATGGCGTTGACCCGGACGCCGTAGCGCGCGAGTTCGGCGGCGGCTACCAGGGTCAGGGCAACGATCCCCGCTTTGGCCGCCGCGTAGTTGCCCTGGCCGACGCTGCCCAGGAGCCCGGCGCCCGACGACGTGTTGATCACGCGCGCGTCGACGTCGCGCCCGGCCTTCACCTCGGAGCGCCAGTGGGTCGCGGCGTGCTTGAGCGGCAGAAAGTGCCCGGTCAGGTGGACGCGCACGACGGAGTCCCATTCCTGCTCGGTGAGGTTGACCAGCATCCGGTCACGGAGGAAGCCGGCGTTGTTGACCAGGATGTCGAGTCGGCCAAACGCGTCGATCGCGGTGCGGATAAGGTCGGCGGCGCCGTCGGTCGTGGAGATGTCGCCGGCAGCGGCGACGGCTTGCCCGCCGAGATCGCAAATCTCCGCCGCCACCTGGACGGCCGGTTCCTGGGAGCGGCCCGTGCCGTCACGCTCCACGCCTAGGTCGTTGACCACGACCTTGGCCCCGTGCCGTGCGAACTCCAGGGCGTGGGCGCGGCCGAGCCCACGGCCGGCTCCGGTGACGACGGCGACTCTGTTTTCGCAGATCATGCGTTGTCCTCCCGGTCGGGGGTGTCCGCGTCGGCAGCGGCACCTGTCGATGTCTGCTGGGGGTTGGTGGGTGGTGCGGTCGATGCTTGTGCCGCGGCGTCCAGGAACGCGGGACGTTCGCCTCCTCCGTGCAGCGGCAGGGAGGCGCCGCTGATGTAGGCGGCGGCCGGGGAGGCCAGGAAGACGCACGCGTCGCCGACGTCCGCGGGCTCGGCGAGCCGGCCGAGCGGCACGGTGCGGGCGACAGCCGCAACGCCCGCCGCGTCGCCGTAGTGCAGCGCGGACTTCTCGGTTCGCACCATCCCGACGGTCACCGCGTTCACCCGCACCCTGGGCGCCCACTCGATGGCGAGGGAGGCCGTGAGGTTGTCCAGTCCCGCCTTGGCCGCACCGTAGGCGGCGGTGCCGGGCGAGGGACGGTGCCCGCTCACACTGCCGATCATGATGATCGAGCCGCCCTCGGGCCGACGCTGCAACACGCGGTTGGCGGCGCGCGAGATGATGAGCGGGGCGATGAGGTTAAGTTCGATCACCTTGGCGTGTCGGCGCGCGTCTCCCTCGCTCATAGGCAGGTACGGGGTACCGCCCGCGTTGTTGACGAGCACGTCGAGGTCGGTGATCCCGCCGATGAAGGCCTCCACGGCGTCGGCGTCGCGGACATCGACCCGCGTGAAACCGACCCCGTCGGGCAGGTCCTCGGGTTCGCGCCGGGCGCAGGCGATGACACGGGCGCCAGCGGCGCGAAACGCGGCGGTGATACCGAGACCGACGCCCCGCACGCCCCCGGTGACCACGACCGTCATCCCGCTGAGGTCTGCTGTGCGCACCCCGGCCCACTTCCTCTCCCACTGACGTTTCACCACCGCAGTCACGATCCCTCCGTTGATCTCGGCGATATCGACCTAATCTCCGCCAAAATTCGGTCGATTTCGCCGAGATCAACGGAAGGGCGAGGCGGGAACCGACACCGCCCGCGAAAAGCTCGGTGGCTGCTCTCGCTCACGGCGCTCCCGCGTTCGTCGGTCGTCGTCGTTTCCGCCCTCGCTGCCCTCTGGAGGGATTCGCGGGCGACTGCTACGGTCATAGTTCTAACAAACGTTTGGTGGAAAGGTAAGCCATGGCGGTCTCCACCACCATCCACTCCTCGGACATCGCCGAGATCGTGGTCCACACTCCCCCGGTCAACGCGCTCGCCGTGCGCGACTGGTACGACCTGGCCGACGCCGTGCGCCACTCCGGACACGACCCCGCCGTGCGTGCCGCCCTCGTTCGCGCGAAGGGGCGCGGCTTCAACGCCGGTGTCAACATCAAGGAGATGCAGCGCACGAACGACTTCGACGCGCTCCTCGGCGCCAACCGCGCCTGCTACGCGGCCTTCGCCGCGATCTACGACTGCGAGGTCCCGGTCATTGCTGCCGTGCACGGCTTCTGCCTCGGCGGCGGCGTCGGCTTGGCCGGAAACGCCGACATCGTCGTCGCCTCCGAGGACGCCTACTTCGGCCTTCCGGAAGTCGACCGGGGCGCGCTGGGCGCCGCCACCCACCTCGGGCGGCTCGTGCCCCAGCACCTGATGCGCGCCATGGTGTACACGTGCCGGAACGTGCGCGCCACGGAGCTGCACGCGTACGGCTCGGTGCTGTCGGTGGTGCCGCCCGCCGAGCTGCGTGCGGAGGCCCTGGCCGTGGCGGGCGAGATCGCGCAGAAGGACCCGCAGGTCATCCGGCGCGCCAAAGAGGTGCTGAACGGCATCGACCCGGTGGACGTCAAGCGCAGCTACCGCTTCGAGCAGGGATTCACCTACGAACTCACCCTCACCGGGGCAGGCGGTGCCCACCGCGACGGCTTCGTCGCCGAGAGGGAGACGAGAGAGACGAGGGAGACGAGGGAGTCAGCGGACTGCGAGGAGGCGGCGGATAAGGGCCCGCCCCTGTCCCCACTTCCGTACCTCGCCCACACGACCACCGACACGGACGGAACGCGGTGAGCGGCAAGGTCACCTCCCCCGAGCACATCGCCGCCTCGCTGTCCGACGGGATGACGATCGGTATCGGCGGCTGGGGATCGCGCCGCAAGCCGATGGCTCTGGTCCGGGCGATCTGCCGTACCCCGCTGCGCGACCTCACCATCGTCTCCTGCGGCGGTCCGGACGTCGGCCTGCTGTGCGCCTACGGCAAGGTGCGACGCGTGATCGCCCCCTTCGTCACGCTCGACTCGCTGCCGCTCGATCCCTGGTTCCGCACGGCACGGCAGCGCGGCGACATCGACTTCACCGAGTACGACGAGGGCATGTTCATGTTCGGGCTGCTCGCGGCGGCCCACCGGCTCCCGTTCCTCCCGACACCCGCCGGGATGGCCTCGGATCTCCCGCGGGTCAATCCCCACCTTCGGACCGTCCGCTCTCCCTACCCCACCCGCCCAGGCCCAGAGTCGAACAGCGACGAGAGAGCCGAGGAACGGGCAGGGCCAGGGGAGGCAGCAGGTGAGGAACTGATCGCCATGCCCCCGCTGCACCTGGACGTCGCGCTGGTGCACATGAACCGCGCCGACGCGCGCGGCAACGGGCAGTACCTCGGCCCGGACCCCTTCCTCGACGACCTCTTCGCCAAGGCCGCCCGCCGGTGCTACCTGTCCTGCGAACGCATCGTCGAGACGTTCGACGGGCCGGTGCAGTCGCTGCTGATCAGCCGAATGCTGGTGGCGGGCGTCGCGGAGACCCCGAACGGAGCACACTTCACCTCCTGCGAACCCGATTACGGCCGCGACGAGGCCTTCCAGCGGCGCTACGCGGCTGCCGCCCCTGCCCCCGACGACTGGCGGCGCTTCCGAATCCGCTACCTGGACGTGGACGAGGGCACCTACCAGCAGGAGGTCGCCCGCCCATGAGCCCGATGAACCCCACGAGCCCGACCGTGGCCGCGCCGACGCGCGCCGAGACGTGCGTGATCGCCTGCGCCGAGGCCTGGCGCGGCGACGGTGAGGTACTCGCCGCCGCCATGGGGACCTGCGCGATCCTCGGCGCGCGCCTGGCCCGCCTCACCTTCGAGCCGGGCCTCCTCACCACCGACGGCGGCGCGCTCCTCACCCGCGAACCGCTGCCGCTGGGCCGCCCCAGAACCCGCGCCGCCCCTTCCACCGACTCAGCCGACGCCTCCGCCGAGGGATGGCTCCCCTTCCGCGACCACCTGTGGTTGGTCCTGCATGGGCGCCGACACGTGATGATGGGCGCCGCGCAGCTCGACCGGCACGGCCGCAGCAACATCTCCTGCATCGGTGACTGGTCGAAGCCGACCGCCCAGCTCCTCGGCGCCCGCGGGGCACCGGGCAACACGATGTGCAGCACCACCAGCTACTGGATCCCGCGCCACACCCGACGCGTCTTCGTGGACAAGGTCGACATGGTGAGCGGTGTCGCCGCGACCGACGCCCATGACCTGCGCCGCGTCGTCACCGATCTGGGGGTGCTGGACGTCAACGGCCCGGGACGCACGCTCCAGCTGGTGTCACTGCACCCGGGCGTCACGGTCGAGGAGGTGTGTGACAACACCGGGTTCGACCTGCATATCCCAGGCAACGGTGTACGGACCACCCGCCGCCCGACCGCGCACGAACTCCACCTGCTACGGGACGTGCTCGACCCCGAAGGCCTGCGCGCCCGCGAGGTTCCCTCATGAGCCCCGAACCCGAACACACCGGCCCCCGAAAGGGCTCCCCGTTGCCAGCGAGCAGCCCCGCACCGCTGCCGACACCGCTGACCGCACTGGTCGGCTGCCGCTACCCGATCGTGCAGACGGGTATGGGCTGGGTCTCCGGGCCGCACCTGGTCGCCGCCACCGCGAACGCCGGTGGGCTGGGCATTCTGGCGTCGGCGACGATGCCCCTGGAGCGGCTCGCCGAGGCCATCGGCGAAGTGCGCGAGCGGACGGACGCCCCCTTCGGTGTCAACCTTCGGGCCGATGCCGCGGACGCGAGCGACCGCGTCGGCCTGCTGGTCCAGGAGGGCGTGAAGGTCGCCTCCTTCGCGCTCGCTCCCGACCCGAAGCTGATCCGCCGCTTGAAGGACGCCGGTGTCGTGGTCATGCCGTCGGTCGGCGCCCGGCGCCACGCCGAGAAGGTCGAGGCGTGGGGCGCCGATGCCGTGCTGGTGCAGGGGAGCGAAGGTGGTGGTCACACCGGGGCGGTGTCCACCACCGTGCTGCTTCCACAGGTCGTCGACGCGGTCGACATCCCCGTCATCGCCGCGGGCGGCTTCTTCGACGGGCGCGGCCTCGTCGCCGCCCTCGCCTACGGCGCCGCCGGAATCGCGATGGGCACGCGCTTCCTGCTGACCTCGGACAGCCCGGTCCCCGGCGAAGTGAAGCGGTTCTACCTCGGCACACGTGACACCGTGGTGACCCGCCAGGTCGACGGCCTGCCGCACCGCGTCCTGCGCACCGATCTCATCGACGGACTGGAGACCTCGGCTCGCCCCCGCCGCCTCCTGAGCGCGACCCGCAACGCCGTCCGCTTCCGCCGGATCTCCGGTCTGTCCTGGCCGCACCTTCTGCACGAGGCCATGGCGATGCGGCGCGGCACGGGCCTGTCATGGTCGCAGGTGCTCATGGCGGCCAACACTCCGATGCTGCTCAGGTCCGCCATGGTCGACGGCCGCACCGACCTGGGCGTCATGGCCGCCGGGCAGGTCGTCGGTGCCATTAGCGACCCGGACGACCTGCCCTCGTGCGCCGAACTCATCGACCAGATCATGGCCGAGGCACACACGACCCTTCACCGATTGGACCGCAGCTCGGTCACAGACGTGGCCAGGGCCACGGAGGGCGAGTGAATGGTGTCAAACGCTTCTGTCGGTCAGTCGTTCCAGACGCGAATGGTGCCGACGTTGTCGTTCAGCGTGTTCCCGATGAACGGAACCGGAAGATTGAACGTCCTCGCATAGGTATTGCTCTGTGAGACGAAATCCGCCGTATCGCAGGTCTCGGTTCCCGCGGCCGAGCTGATCGAGTTCCCCCATGACCACGGCCAGGTGGTCGATGGGTGAAGCTCATAGCCCGCGCTGTCGCATGGGCCGGCGTCGCCGTAGATGTCCGCCTTGGGCGTCCCGTAGTTCGCGTCCTCGAACCAGGTCATCAGCAGATCGCTGGACAGCTTCGTCGAGCTCTCGCTGCCCTGGGTCCGGGCTTGCGTGCGCTCCGCCGCCCGCATCATCCTGTTACGGGCGTCTTTCTCGGAGGTGGGGGAGCAGGCCGAGGCGATCACCGGCGAGGGCCCGTCACCGCTGGCCTTGCCCACGAGAATCGCGCAGTAGGGCTCGTCGGAATTCGACGCCACATCCGCGTTCGCGGACGGGGACGCCAGAACGATGACTCCGAATACGCCACAGGTCGCGGCCGCAATGGAACTGAGCTTTTTCATTGGTTTCCCCTTTCCCTCTCAGTTCCGAGGATGCGTCGCGGCGAATGGCACGGCAACGACTTTCGGCGACAGCCGAATGACGCGAAATCGCGGGGATCGCGACCTGTGTTTCGATGGCCGAGCGCCTGGTGCCGGACGGATTGTGGGAGCTGTGCCAGCTTCCGCCAGCAGGCTAAACCCGTGCGGTGGGGGCAAGGTCACGTCCGGAGGACGAGGAGCACCGCACCCCAGTCGGTAAGCGCAACCACCAGCGGGAGGGGACGGTCGACGGCCGTGCCCTCCCGAAACGCGTGAACGCCGGGAACCTTTAGATGCCCGCTCCAGCCATCTGCTGGCACTGCTCCGCGCACCGACGGCATGCGGCCGCGCACTCACGGCAGTAGTCGGCGTCGTACCTCTCGCACTCCAGCGCGCACGCCTTGCAGATCTCCGCGCACGTCCGACACAGCCGCACCGCCCATTTCGACCCCCGCGACAGCAGCGTCACGCACAGCGCACAGATCACCGCACAGTCCAGGCACAATCGCGCACACTCGGCCATCTCCGGGTTCTCCGCGCAGCACCTGTAGTTACACGCCTCGCACGCCTGCTGGCACTCAACGCAGGCATCCACACATTCCTTGTTCCGGTTGTCCAAGGTTGACACCGCCATGACGAGCCCCCTGTGATCGTCGATAACTGACAAACGGCTGTGTGCGCAGTGAGTATCACCCCAGTGCACGACGCACGCGGCCGCCCCTGCCCACGCTAGATCGTCGCTGCCGAGACAAAGCGGATCGACACCGAAAACAGTGGCTATGACCGAAAGTTAGATGTTTGCTGTCGGATTATTGGAAGACGCCGTGTCCGTCCACTCTGTGTCCCGCCCCTGCGTCGGGGATTGCCCCAAGCACTGGACATCTCCGACGAGTGAGCCAGGTGAGGACTCCCTCGCATGGCCATGAAGGCCGACCCGTCTGAGTTGAGAGCCGCCGCCGTCGCTACCATGGCGACCTCGCCCCGCCGTGCCCAACGACCTGAGCACCCCGAACGACCCGTCCTCCGCGCGGATCTGATCGACCGCGTCATCACCCAGGCGCGCTCGCCCCTGGATGGCCTGTTCCACCTGACCCGCACCGTTCGCACGTGTAGGAGATGAGTCGACCGCGGAGAGCACACCGCATATATCGGGCATTCAATCTCCTCTTCGGGCAAGAGCGGAGATCAATCTTTTCAAGAAAATTCTCCACGACTCCTGACACAAGACCCTAAAGACCAGAAAAACAAACGAATCAAGCGCGAGGGAGAAAAAAGCGAGCAAGCTCATCAACGAGCGCTAGGGATATCGTCTCCGACGCCAGGACCATAGGGGCGTCACCAACCGCTCGTGACCACACGACCTACTCGCTACAACAGAGGTGGGAAATTGGCCTGATCGGGCACCCGATTGGCTCGATGGGAAACATTTCTGGCCACTAATCTATAGACTTCGAGCAAGTCCACAGAGCGCCAAGAAAAGGATCCCCCCATGGCGACGACCAAGCTGATACTGACCTCCACCCTTGCCACCGCCGCGATCGCAGTAGCGGGCCTGTCCACCGGTACGGCCCACGCCGGCACCCTGTCCTCCTTGGTCGGCGACGGTGAGAGTGTCGCAGGCACCGTCGTGGACCCCGGGGCCGCCCTGAACGAGGGCAACCACACGATTCAGGACAGCAAGCCACGGGACACCAGTCTCATCGAGCCGCGGGTCGCCGACAACTTCTACGCTGAGGAACTGGTCGACACCGAGGACATGATCTCCCCCACGATCGAGCTCGGCACCAGCAAGTAGACGCAGACAAGGGCAACGAGGGCGGGGCCCTGGGCATTATCGAGAACCAAGAGCAGTGTGTGGGGCGTTCCGGCGACCGCGAGCCCGCGGGGTCGGCTCACACCCGCTCGATGATCGTGACGTTGGCCTGGCCGCCGCCCTCACACATGGTCTGGAAACCGTAGCGCCCACCCCTGCGTTCGAGTTCGTGGAGCAGGGTGGTCATCAACCGGGCGCCGGTCGCTCCGAGAGGGTGGCCGAGCGCGATGGCGCCGCCGTTAGGGTTGACGCGCGCCGGATCGGCACCGGTCTCCTTCAGCCAGGCGAGTACGACCGACGCGAACGCCTCATTGACCTCCAGCACGTCGCAGTCGTCGATCCGCATCCCCGCCCGGCTCAGCGCGTGCGCGGTGGCCGGGATCGGCGCCGACAGCATGCGCACCGGGTCCTCGCCCCGGGCGGATAGGTGGTGGACGCGTGCCCTGGGGGTGAGCCCGTGCGCGGCCACGGCCCCCTCGGAGGCGACCAGCAGCGCGGCGGCGCCGTCGGAGATCTGCGAGGCGAGCGCGGCGGTGAGCCGCCCGCCCCCGACGAGCGGGCGCAGTCCGGCCATGGCCTGCCGGGTCGCCCCGCGGCGCGGCCCCTCATCGGCCGTGACGTCGGCGTAGGGAACCGTTTCGCGGTCGAAGCGGCCGGAGTCGATGGCGTGGATCGCCCGCTGGTGGGAGGCTAAAGCGAACTCCTCCATGGCGTCGCGGGTGACGCCCCACTGCTCCGCGATCATCTCAGCGCCACGGAATTGCGAGACTTCGTGCGTGCCGTAGCGGCGTCGCCAGCCGTGCGACCCGGCAAAGGGTCCATCGGTGAATCCGAGCCCTTCGGCGGCGGTCATCGCGGAACCGATGGGGATCTGCGACATGTTCTGCACCCCGCCCGCGACGACCAGGTCGGCGGTCCCCGACAGCACCGCCTGGGCCGCGAAGTGCACGGCCTGCTGCGAGGAACCGCACTGGCGGTCGACGGTAACGCCCGGCACGTCCTCCGGCAGTCCGGCGGCGAGCCAGCAGGTCCGGGCGATGTCCCCGGCCTGCGGGCCGATAGTGTCGACGCAACCGAAGATGACGTCGTCAACGGCGGCAGGATCGGCACCGGAGCGGTCCATGAGCGCGGTGAGGACGTGCGCTCCCAGGTCAGCCGGATGCACGGCGGCCAGCCCGCCGCCTCGCTTGCCGACGGGGGAACGCACCGCGTCAACGATAAAGGCCTCGGCCATCTGCGGACACTCTCCTCACGCGGGTGCTGACTGGGATCGGCGGCAGGGTTACCGATTCTTCAAGCGCAATGCTCCTGCTTCTCCGTTGATCTCGGCGCAAGCGACCGAATTCGCGGCGAAATTCGGTCGCTTTCGCCGAGATCAACGGAGGCACCGGCGACATCGCCGGTGAAGCCTCAGTAGTCAGGAGGGGTGGGGTTGGATGCCCTCCAGGATCATCGTCAGGTACTGCTTGGCGACCATGTCGGCGGACAGGCGCCCGCCCGGCGCGTACCAGTTCGCCGCGACCCACACCGTGTCGCGGATGAACCGGTAGGCCAGGGGCACGTCCAGGTCGGCGCGGAACGCCCCCTCTCGGACGCCCCGCTCCAGCAGTCCGACCCACATGTCGCGGAAGCGGGAACGTGATTCGTTCAGATAGGCGAACCGGGGGCTCAGCGCCAGGTGCTTGGATTCGTTCTGGTAGAGCACGACGGCCGGACGGTGTGCGTCGATGGCGGTGAACGACGCCGCGATGAGCGCTTCCAGGGTCTCCCGGGCGCCCTTGTTCGCGGCCAGGATCCGGTCGTAGGACTCCCACAGCTCGGTGAGGAAGGTGGAGAGGATCTCGTCGGCCATCGACTCCTTGGAGTCGAAGTGGTAGTAGAGGCTTCCGGCGAGCATTCCGGCCGCGTCGGCTACCTCCCGGATCGTTGTGGCCGCGTACCCCTGCTCGGCGAAGATGCCGGCGGCTATGCCGAGCAGCTCCGCCCGCCGGTGGGTACGGGCCGTGGACGTGCTGTCGGCGTCGCGTCGCCGTGGGCTCATTGCGTCTCTATGCTCTCTGACTCGATACCGAGACCACTTCTCCCGTCATGTAGGAGGAGTAATCGCTGGCCAGGAAGACGATAACGTTCGCGATCTCCCACGGTTCGGCGTATCGGCCGAACGCCTCCCGAGCAGTCAGCTCCGCGAGAACTTCCTCGGAGGTCACCTTCGCAAGGTGCGGATGCATGGCCAGGCTGGGGGCAACAGCGTTGATCCGCACCCCGTGCGGCGCTGCTTCGATCGCGGCGCACCTGGTCAGAGCCATAACCCCCGCTTTGGCGGCGGCGTAGTGGGACTGCCCTTCCTGGGCGCGCCAACCCACTACGGACGCGTTGTTGACGATCGCCCCGCCGCCGTTCGCGGCCATATGGCGGAGGGCAGCACGGGTGCACCGCATCGTGCCGTTGAGCGTGACATCCAGCACGCGTTCCCACTGCTCGTCGGTCATATCGACGAGCTTGGCGGTACCGCCGAGCCCGGCGTTGTTGACGACGATGTCGACCCGGCCGAAGCGCGCACAGGCGGCCTCGAACATCGCCGCGACCTGGCTCTCGACGGTGACATCGCAGGGGACGGCGGCGACGGCGTCTGCCCCGAAATCGGCGGCGATTGCGGCCTCTGTTTCCTGCAGGCGACGTTCATGCGCGTCGCTGATGAGGACGCGAGCACCTTCGTCGAGCAGACGACGTGCGGTAGCGCCACCAATTCCGGTGCCAGCGGCAGCAGTGATGACGGCGGTGCGGCCACACAGCAGCCCGTGGCCGGGGACAGGCACGGGCGCCGGTACGCTCTGCTCCATGACAAGCAGCCTACCAAACGATTGTTAGGCAAGCTGTTGCCTGTGTTGACTAAAGCGATTCCTGACGCACGGCATTCACAAGGGAGACGAACTCGCTCGCTGGAAACTCAAGGAATCCGTGTTCGCGGTACCAGGTATCCCGAATCGCAGCAACTCGTCCTTCTGCTACCTCAACGCAGTTCTGACCCAGGCCACCATCCGTGTATCTGGAGGTATGCCAAGAGGCGACCTCAAGGCAGTTACCACCCGAAGTGTCGCTGTAGCTGGACTTACGCCAGCGCCCCATCTTAGAGGCCTCCCTTGATCTCGTAGATCATTGCTATCGAATCATCAGGGGAAAGCGCGTCTGCCTGCAAGGCACCGAACGCTGCTTGCAGCACAGCAACACGCTTCATCTTATCGAATGTCAAGCCACCCATGGCATGTTCCGCGTACCCGACAGTCTTTCCATCAGGCATCGTGCTGACACGAAAGGGAGGATGGAAGCCTGCACCCGTACGGGAGTCAGGAAGTACCTGGAACTCGATCTCACCCTTTTCCGAAAGATCAATAATGTGTTCGAGCTGCCTCTTCAGAATCTCATCCCCTCCCACTGGACACCGCATGACGGGAGAGCGCACGACGAACCACAGGAGGGGTCCTGATGGCACAATCGCAGGCAATCGACTCGTGCGAGCCTTGACAAGCTGCTGGAGCTGCTCAGTGGTTCGCCTCATGTAACGCGGCCCCAGGATGGCACGAGCATAGTCCTCTGTCTGAAGCAGCCCAGGAACAACTACGGACTGATACTCGCGGATCTCAGCGGCCTGGCGCTCGACTTTCAGAATACTTTTCAGGTGATCAGGGACATCCTTCGTGTCACTGATCTCATCCCAGAGTGCAGTAAGAGCACCCCCTGTGGCAAGCGCCCTGTCCAACTCTTCGGCATACTCCCGCTTTGGGGTTCTTGTCCCTTTCTCTAGAGCACTCAATTGCTGCCTACTGAGGGGCGCGCCCCGAGCGAGCTGCGCTTGCGTTTTCCCAGCTAAAGAACGCAATCGGCGTAGCTCTCCGCCCCACTGAGCCCAGACCGCATCAACTTTTTCTGCCATGTCCACAGGATGCTTCAGCTGTCTCCAAGATTCCACGGTTTCTCGGAGATGCCATAGATCTGTGGCGAAAGAGGAAGGCCACGGCTTGTGGAGTGATGCTTGTTCCACGCCCGCGGAGGGCGCCGAAAGGAGGTGACGGACCATGATCCGCACTCGACTGAGGAACGCACGCTCGGTGCGCCCCTATGTCACCGGTATGCACCTGCACTGCACCTACCACCGGTGGCCACGATGACCGAAAACCACATCATCCTGAAGAAGTCGGACATCCCGACGTCCGGCCGCCTGGAAGTGTGGCAGGGCGGAGAATTCTCCTGGTACCCCGACGCAGAGCAGGAGGGGTATTACTACTGCCAGCTCCTCGATGAGTCCGGGAACGTCCTCAAGCTGACGAAATTCGACTGGAGGTTCCTGCGGGAATTCATCGTGTGGAACGTCGAGCGAGGGTTGTACAAGCGCCTGTGCAAGCCGCTGCATGTCACACAGCAGGACACACGCGACTGGTAGTTCCACCCCCGCTGAGGACTCCATAGACCCCCCGGGCTTCCTGGGTGCCCGGGGACTCCCCCGAGCGGATTCGGGGATCTCCGTTCGGGGTTGAGGTGAGGGGGCGCGCTGTGCTGGCAGCGCGCCCCCTCGTTCTTCTCTCTCGTTTCCTATGCTGGCGACGCGGCGCCGACTACTGGCGCTCGCGCACGGCAGCGAGGATCTCGGCGACCGCGTCATCGACGGCGACGCCATTTTTCTGCGACCCGTCGCGGTAACGGAAGGACACCGCGCCCTTGCTGACGTCCTCGTCGCCCGCCAGCAGCATGAAGGGGACCTTCTGCTTCTGGGCGTTGCGGATCTTCTTCTGCATCCGGTCGTCGCTGGAGTCGACCTCCACCCGGATACCCTCGGCGCGCAGCTTCTCGGCCACCTTCTCCAGGTAGGGCACGTGCTCGTCGGCGATGGGGATACCGACCACCTGGACCGGGGCGAGCCAGGCCGGGAAGGCGCCGGCGTAGTGCTCCAGCAGAACCCCGAAGAACCGCTCGATCGAGCCGAACAGCGCGCGGTGGATCATCACCGGCTGCTGCCGCGAGCCGTCGGCCGCCGTGTACTCCAGCCCGAACCGCTTGGGCTGCTGGAAGTCGACCTGGAGCGTCGACATCTGCCACGTACGACCGATGGCGTCCTTGGCCTGGACCGAGATCTTCGGGCCGTAGTAGGCGGCGCCGCCCGGGTCCATGATCAGTTCCAGGTTCTGCTTTTCGGCGGCCTGCCGCAGGACCTCGGTGGCCTCCTCCCACTCCTCCGGCTCGCCGATGAACTTCTCGGACTCACCGCGGGTGGACAGCTCCAGGTAGAAGTCGCTCAGCCCGTAGTCGCGCAGCAGGTCGAGCACGAAGGTGAGCAGGGTGTCGAGCTCACCCGGCATCTGCTCCTTGGTGCAGTAGATGTGCGAGTCGTCCTGGGTGAACCCGCGCGCGCGGGTCAGCCCGTGCACCACACCCGACTTCTCGTAGCGGTACACCGTGCCGAACTCGAACAGTCGCAGCGGCAGCTCGCGGTAGGACCGCCCGCGCGACCGGAAGATCAGGTTGTGCATCGGGCAGTTCATGGCCTTGAGGTAGTAGTCCTGGCCCTCGAACTGCATCGGCGGGAACATCGCGTCGGCGTAGTTCGGCAGGTGGCCCGAGGTCTCGAACAGCTTCGCCTTGGTGATGTGCGGGGTATTGACGAACTCGTAGCCCGCCTCCTCGTGGCGGCGCCGCGAGTACTCCTCCATCTCCTTGCGGATTACGCCGCCCTTGGGGTGGAACACGGGCAGGCCCGAGCCCAGCTCGTCGGGGAAGGAGAACAGGTCGAGCTCCGCGCCGAGCTTGCGGTGGTCGCGCTTCTCGGCCTCCTCCAGGAAGGTCAGGTACTCCTTCAGCTTGTCCTTCGACTCCCAGGCGGTGCCGTAGATGCGCTGCAGCTGCGGGTTGAGCTCACTGCCCCTCCAGTAGGCCGCCGCGGAGCGCATGAGCTTGAAGGCCGGGATGACCTTGGTGGTCGGCAGGTGCGGGCCGCGGCAGAGGTCTTTCCAGCACAGCTCGCCGGTGCGCGGGTGCACGTTGTCGTAGATGGTCAGCTCGTCGCCGCCGACCTCGACGCCCGCCCCCTCGGCGGCGTCGCCCGCCCCGCCCTTGAGGCCGATGAGCTCCAGCTTGTAGGGCTCCGTGGACAGCTCGGCACGCGCCTCCTCGTCGCTCACGGCGCGGCGGTCGAAGCGCTGGCCCTGCTTGATGATCTGCTGCATCTTCTTCTCGATGTTCTTCAGATCAGCGGGGGTGAACGGCTCGTCGACGTCGAAGTCGTAGTAGAAGCCGTTGTCCACGGGCGGGCCGATGCCCAGCTTGGCCTCGGGGAACAGCTCCTGCACCGCCTGCGCCAGCACGTGCGCGGTGGAGTGCCGCAGGATAGCGCGGCCGTCCTCGGAGTCGATGGCGACCGGCTCGACGACGTCGCCCTCGGCCAGTTCACGGTGGAGGTCGCGCAGCTCGCCGTTGACGCGGGCGGCGATAACGGTGCGCCCATCGGCGTCCAGCGCCTGCCCGGCCGTCGTCCGGGCCGCCACCACACGCTCGGTTCCGTCGAGGGTGACACGCAGCTCAGGCACGGCAGACACAGTGACTCCTTCAGAGCACATCGGGGATGTTGCAACGCGAATAAGAACATGGGTCCGAGCCGCCCTCGACGTTGGCCGTCGCGGCCTGCCCCAGGGACGGTCTCCGATTCCCTCAATAGTACTGACTGACGTAGGGGTTCCCGCTCGTTCCCTGAACCGATACCGGCACCACGCCGCTGCCCCGGTCTCACGAACAGCGGGGAAACCCGGGTGCCACCGCGCCCGTGCCGGGGTAGGAATTGAAGTCGGGGAGTCACACGGGGTGGGGTCGGACAACACAAGGAGGTTCCGTGCGGATCGTCGTCGTGGGCGCCGGCATCGCGGGGGTGACGCTGGCGGCCGCTCTGCGCGACAGCGGAGTGGAGACCGTCCTACTGGAGCAGACACAGGAGGTCACCCCGGTGGGCGGGGGCCTCCAGCTCGCACCGAACGCGGCCCGCCCGCTGCTGCGGCTGGGCCTGGGCCCGGACTTCGCCGAGGTCGGCGTGCGCCTGGAGAGCCGGGACATGCTCCACTGGGCCGACGGCACCCTGGTGCACTCCATTCCCATGGGTGCGGAGTTCGAGAAGCGCTTCGGCGCGCCCTTCTACACCATGCTCCGGTCCGACCTGCACAGCATCCTGCTGGCCGCCGCGCCGCCCGACTGCGTTCGGCGCGGGCACTACGTCACCGACGTCCTGGAGAACAGCGACGCCGTGACCCTGCGGTGTGCCGATGGGCAGGAGGTAAGGGGCGACGCCGCGATCGGCGCCGATGGCGTGCACTCCATCATCCGCTCACTGCTCAACGAAGAGCGGCCACGTCCGGGCGGGCGCGTGATCTATCGCGGCCTGATCCGGTCCGACCGCGTCCCCGAGCACCTGGCGGAGCCCCGGATGCGGGTGTGGATGGGACCGGACCGGTACTTCTCCTGCTACCCGGTATCGGGCGGGACGACGGTCAGCTTCAACGCGCTGATCCCGACCGGGGAGCCCCGTCCGGACTCGTGGACGGCCGCGGGCCGGATCGACGACCTCGGGCGCGCGCTGCACGGCTGGGACCCCGACGTGCACACGCTGTTGTCCTCGGCCAAGTGGATCGGCGCTTGGGGGCTGCAGGAGCGGACGACGGTGCCGGTGTGGCACTCCGAGAGGATCGCGCTCATGGGCGATGCCGCGCACCCGACCCTTCCGTACTTCGCCCAGGGCACCAACCTGGCGGTGGAGGACGCCATCGTGCTGGCCGACCAGCTGCGCCGTTCGACACCCCTCACCGTGGGCCAGGCGCTGGCCGAGTACGCGACGGTGCGCAGCCGGCGCGTCAAGGAGGTGCACACGACCATCTGCGCGTCGCTGCGCGCACTCGAACAGGCCGAGACCGAGGAGCGGCGCGTGATCCTCGCCGACTCCGAGATGGCCACCGCCGACTGGATCTACGGGTACGACCCTGAGCACCCCGGCGAAACGACCGCGGCCTCCTCCTCCATCGGCAATCACCCCAATCGCCCCAGGACATAACCGAGGGTGCGTGATTCAGGCCCTGGCGTGGTTCTGGTAAAAGTTTCCGGTCCAGGGCCATCCGTCACAGATCTAGCGCCTGGGGGCGGCTATCGTTACCTCATGTCTCCGAGTTCTCCGAGCACCGTGACCAGAACAGAGGATCCGGACCCGGCGACATCCTCCCTTCCCGCGCCACCTCCTCGTCGATCCAGACGGTGGCGCAGATTCCGCACCCGCCTGCGGATCTGGCGGATGCGCATGCACTCCCACCCCGCTCTGCACTGGACCTGGCAGATCCTCGTCGGTGTCGTCGGCACCATCGTCCTGATCGCGGGCGTCATCATGTGCGTTACTCCCGGACCCGGCATTGGCGGGATCATCATGGGACTGGCGATCCTCGCCACCGAGTTCCCGTGGGCGCGGCGCCCGCTGCGCCTCGCCCGCCGTTGGGCCGTCAAGGCGACGGACCGCGCCCTGCGGGCCAAGCGGCGGCATCTGGGACCCCACGGCCTGCTGTCGCGCTTCCGCAAGTAGGGGCCCTGGGACAGGGCAGCGCCGCTTCAAGATTCGGCCACCACGAATCCGGAGCTCTGCACCGACCAGATCCGGACAACTCTCTGCTCGGCCCGCGCCCCGGGCCGACGGGGGGCCAGCTCCTCCCGCTGGCCGCGCTGACCTGCGATGCAGCCGGAATCACCGGCCATCGTGCGGTGGGGTGGGGCCGTTCTGCCGCCACCGTTCCACGGCGCGTGCAGCGCCAATACCCAACGAAAAGGGCCGACTCCCAAATAATGGAGTCGGCCCCTGAGCAAGTGGGCGATACTGGACTCGAACCAGTGACCTCGTCGGTGTGAACGACGCGCTCTAGCCAACTGAGCTAATCGCCCTGCTGTGTTGGCTCCGCCTTGCCCTGCGGTGCGAACAAGTAAGACTCTAGCGCATCTGACGGGGTGGTTGACGCGCCATCCGCTCCCCGGGAGGGGTTCGGCGCTGTGATCGACGTCTCACTGCACGGTTCGTCGGGTCGTCCCAGGGCACGCACAACGTGAAATCCCCTCAGCGGCGGGGAGTCTGGACGCTTAACGGACATGGGGCCCACCCCACCCCCCTTGACGTGCGTGACGCGGCACACAGATCATCCGGAAATTCCTGGTTTCCCCAGCTCATTACAGTGACGGAGGATCGGAGAAGCTGTGGCGACGATGCCCCCTCCGGATCCGAGAACAAATTCTTCTGAGGTTTTCCGCGTCATAGGTCTGGACCGGCCGCGTTAGAGCGGGTGACGGCAACCGACCCGCACTACGCGGGGCCGGACGAGAAAAGGTACGGCGAACATGAACAGTAGCGGCACCACTGCCAGCGCCGAGCTGGGCCTTCGGCTCGTGGTCCCCGACCGCACAGCGGTCCCTCTGGTCGCGCGGCTCGACTACACCGCCGATGACCCCTACGCCATCAAGGTGGCCTTCCACACGGGCGAGGACGAGCCCGTCGAGTGGATCTTCGCCCGCGAGCTCCTGACGGTGGGCATCGTGCGCCCCGTCGGCGAGGGCGACGTGAAGGTCTGGCCCGCCCGCGGCGAGGGCGAGCGCACTATCAACATCGCGCTCTCCTCTCCGTTCGGGCAGGCCGAGTTCGACGCTCAGGTCGCGCCGCTGGCGGAATTCCTGCACCGCACGTACGAGATCGTGCCCGCGGGCCAGGAAGGCGACTACATCGACCTGGACTCCGAGATCGAGCGGCACCTCTACTCCTGAGGCGCCGGCCGCGGTCGCGCCGCGGCATTCACCCGACCCCGCCGAGTCCCATACGCGACACGGACCGTACGGGCAACCGATGGTCACCGGATCAGCACCCTCACGACCCACCATGTCCGAAACCAGGGAAATACGGACAGGTTTCCGGTCGGTGGTTTACCCCGCGGCCTGCGGCCAAAACCCGTAACGGGCAGGATTCGTAGGAAAATGCCGCGGCTCTTCGGAGCCGCGGCATTTTCCTTACTGTCTGACCTGCGGTGATGTGCTGAGACACGCGGTCTCCGGTGCCGATCCCGCCATCACGGGTCCAGGTCGGACGCGCTGCGCTCGGTGAACACCTCGATGACCTTCGACGTCACCGGGCCCGGTGCCGCGGGCAGCACCCGGTCGTCGATCGCGCGGATCGGCTGCACGTCGCGGCCGGAGGAGGTCAGGAACGCCTCGGTGATATCCGGCAGCACTGACATCGGCACGTCGGTCTCCTCGCCCCCGGCCCACTCCAGGACCAGTTCGCGGGTGATCCCGGCCAGCGGTCCGGCCGACAGGGGGGGTGTCACCAACCGCCCCCCGAGCACCACGAAGATATTGGTGGCCGTCCCCTCGCACAGGTTTCCCGCGGTGTTGGCGAAAATCGCCTCCCCCGCGCCCCGCTTGCGCGCGTACTCCACGGCCACCACGTTCTCGGCGTACGAGGTCGTCTTCATCCCCGTGAGGGCGCCGTGCTCGTTGCGCTTCCAGGGCACCACCACGACATCGTCGGTGGGGGAGATGGGCGGGAAGGGCCCGATCGCGACGATGTAGGTCAGCTCTCCCCCGGTCCGGTGGGACCCGAGCGGGCCCGGCCCACCGGTCACGGTGATCCGAATCCGGGACGACGGCACGTCCGGATTGGCGTCCAGCGCCTGGCGGACGCCGTCGGCGACGAGGTCGAGGTCGGGTGCGGGCAGTCCGATGCCCGTGGCCGAGCGGGCCAGCCGCCGCAGGTGGCGGCTGAGGGCGAACGGCTCCCCACCGATCCCCTTCACCGTCTCAAACACGCCGTCGCCCACCGTGATCCCGTGGTCCAGCACCGGAATTTGGGCGTCCTCTACGTCGAGTACGCGCCCCCGCCCGAACCCGGCACCGGCGATCCACACCCGCATCGTCCTCATCCCCCTCGTTCTGCGTTTCCTCATCGTGGAGTGACCTTCAGCCCTGATCCTGCCACCTGGGTCGCGACACGCGGGAGGCATTGCGCCGCAGGGCCCGTGCGGGACGACCCTGGCCTGGGCGGCAGCGCAAGACCTGTGACCAACACTGGCCGACCCCTGTAGAGCTCGCTTACGGATGGGTACCGTTACGAAACGGCCGGTGATCTCTCCTCCGTTCGCCGACGCGCCACTCCCGGTTGACCCCGGGGAACCGGACACATGTGTTACGAATGGCTATCATCTGGGCAACGCTTATGGGGGCCCCGTATACACGGAGCCTCTCGGTGGGCCATGTGTGGGCTGGTCCGGTCGCAACTCGCCGGGCGCCGCCCACCCGGACGAACACAGATCAAGAGAGCTATGACCTCACAGAGCACCGCACCTGGCGAACTGAGCTGGCTGCTCGATGACCTGCTTACGCGCGCGCAAGGCACGCAGCATGCCATCGTGCTGTCGACCGACGGACTGCTGATGGCGTCTTCCAGCAGACTCGACCGCTCGGCCGCAGAACACCTGGCGGCCATCACCTCGGGACTGCACAGCCTGGCCGGGGGAGCCAGCAAGCAGTTCGGCGCCGGCGGCATCCGGCAGAGCATCATCGAGATGGACGAAGCTTTCCTCTTCGTCGCGGCCGCCGGGGAGGGGGCCTGCATGGCGCTGGTCTCCGACACCGACTGCGATGTCGGCGCCGTCGCCTTCGAGATGCACAAGGTGATCGAACGCGTCGGGGAGTACCTGTCCGCGCCTCCGCGCCCGGACATGCCCACCTCACCCGCGCATGTGGAGCGCTGACCACCCCGAGGCCCCACACCTCGGTACAGCGTCGGCGGCTCCCTGTCGGCACGGCCCGCACCACGTCAGCGGGCCGTGCGGAGGCTCGGCCGCCCCCGTCACAAGAGCGTGCGGCATCACCGTCGGTCATTCGATTTCGCGCATGCGCCGATATCCGCTAGAGTTCGTAACGCAGCGAGGGGGCAGCGCCCCGGGAAACCGGGTCGGGCCGGATCCCCTCCGCGCGGACGTGGCTCAGCTGGTAGAGCATCACCTTGCCAAGGTGAGGGTCGCGGGTTCGAATCCCGTCGTCCGCTCGCAGTAAAAAACGGTTGTCGGGCGCAAAGCCCCACAGCACGCGGACGTGGCTCAGCTGGTAGAGCATCACCTTGCCAAGGTGAGGGTCGCGGGTTCGAATCCCGTCGTCCGCTCGGAGAGGCCGCATGGGTTCACTCACGGGCTCGAGCGCGGCTCGTGGCGGAGTGGCCGAGTGGCTTAGGCAAGGGACTGCAAATCCCTGTACACGGGTTCGATTCCCGTCTCCGCCTCCATGCTTCGCATAGGCGCGGTTAGCTCAGTTGGTTAGAGCGCTACCTTGACACGGTAGAGGTCACAGGTTCGAATCCTGTATCGCGCACCGGAAGCGGCGAATGGGGCCAGAGGACATCCTCTGGCCCCATTCGTCGTTTTCACGCCCGCGCGGCATCGGGTACACCTGATGTTCATGGACACGACACGCATCGTCTACGAGCGCGGTGGCAGCGGGACTCCCGTGGTCCTGCTGCACGGGCTGGGCCACCGGCGCCAGGCGTGGTACCCGGTCATGGCCGACCTGAGGGAGCGGCACGAGGTCATCGCCCTCGACCTTCCGGGGTTCGGCGATTCTCCCGCTCCGGACGTCGAGCGTGCCTACGATGTCCCTTCGCTCGTCGATACGGTGCGCCGGTTCTGCGACGACCTTGGTCTCGACCGGCCGCATCTCGTGGGCAACTCCCTGGGCGGAGCCGTCGCGCTGGAGCTAGGCGCAGCCGGTGCGGCGTCGTCGGTGACGGCCCTCTCCCCCATCGGCTTCAACCCACCGCCCGCCGGGGCCGGCGCGCGGCTGCTCGCCGGCGCCGCCCAGGTGGCGGCGTTCGTGCCGCCATCGGTGCTGCGGGCCGCGACGCACAGCCCGGCAGGGCGGGCACTCGCCCGGCGCGCGCTGCGCGGCGACCCGTCCGACCCCGCCGACCGGCACCTCGCCTTCGACGCGAGCGCGATCACGGCCGGGTCCCCCTATGTGCGGCTCGCACCGCACGTGGCGGCCTACACGTTCACCGCCTCGGTGGTCCCCTGCCCGGTGACCATCGCGTGGGGCGACCGCGACCGCCTCCTCCCGCCCAGCGGCGCCCGGCGCGCCCTGCGCAGGATCCCGCACGCCCGGCAGGTCACGCTGCTGGGCTGCGGGCACATCCCCATGTCCGACCATCCCCGTGCGGTGGCGGCGGAGATCCTGCGGACAGCGGACATCGCGCGGGACCGCGGTCGGCGGGCGGTCGCCTAGCGGTCCCGCGCGGCGTCGAGCCCGGGGCCCGGCTTAGGCGACCTCGACCAGGTCGACGACGAAGACCAGGGTCTCCCCCGGCTTGATCGGGCCCACGCCGCGGTCGCCGTAGGCGAGGTGCGGCGGGATGACCAGACGGCGCCGGCCGCCGACGCGCATGCCCATCACGCCCTGCTCCCATCCGGCGATGACCTGGCCCCGCCCCAGCTGGAAGCGGAGCGGCTCGCCGCGGTTCCAGGAGGCGTCGAACTCCTCGCCGGAGGAGTGGGCGACGCCGACGTAGTGCAGTGCCACGTGGGAGCCGTGCCCGGCCTGTGTGCCCTCCCCCACGGTGATGTCGGTGGTTTCCAGGTCCGCCGGGGGCGGGCCGTCGATGAAGTCGATTTCGGGACGCTCAAGCGCCATGTCACTACCCCTCAGGATGATCTCTACAGATAAGCACCCCAGGGTATCGGCGGTGACGGCGTCGGGGCGCCGCGCGCGGCTCTGTTCACCGACAGCCGCACGACCGCCCGCGGCTGGGCGGCTGGTGCGTGGCGGGGGCCCGCCGGGGACGGGCGGGTCAGTCGCCGATGGTGGCGGCGACCACGTGGCCGGAGCCGCGGGCGCTGACCACGCCGGAGTCGGCCGGAACGAAGACGGACTCGCCACGGCTCAGGGTCATGGCTGTCCCGGACTCGGCACGGAGTTCGGCCGTGCCGTCCAGGGCCAGGACCACCGAGGGCACCCCGCCGGGCAACCGCGCGTCGATGGTGCCGGGGCCGAGCACGGCGAGGGCGAACTCGCCCACGCCCGGCCGGAACTCGGTGCGCCCGTCCGCTGTGACCGGCTGGGAGTAGGGGACGGGGAGGACCGAGAAGTCGACGACCTCCAAGAGTTCGGGAACGTCGACGTGTTTTCCGGTCAGACCGGCGCGCAGGACGTTGTCCGAGCTCGCCATCACCTCGACCGCAGTCCCGCGCAGGTAGGCGTGAACGTTTCCGGCCGGGAGGAACAGGGCCTCGCCGGGGCGCAGTGTGATGCGGTTGAGCAGCAGCGCGGCCACCGCCCCCGGGTCGCCGGGGTAGCGCCGCGCGAGTTCGATGACGGTGCCGCTGTGCTGTCCGGTCGCGACACCGGCGGCGGCGCGCTCCTCGCATTCGGCGATGAACCCGCCAACGAGCCGTTCCCGCTCGTCGCCGGGCAGGGTGAGGGCGCGCGTCAGGGCGGCGCGCAGAGCGCGGTGCGGGTCGGGGGCGGACAGGTCCTCGCGCAGTGCCCCGGCCAGGTCGCTGACGAGGCCGTCGAGGTCCGCACGGGCGTCGTGCGGGTCGCGGAAGCCGCACAGCGCCTCGAACGGCTCCAGGGCGAGCACGAGTTCGGGCTTGTGGTGGGGGTCCCGGTAGTTGCGGTGCGGGGCGTCGAGAGGGATGCCCGCGGCCTCCTCGGCGGCGAATCCGGCGCGGGCGCGCGCGGCGTCCGGGTGGGCCTGGAGGGAGAGGGGTTCCTCGGCGGCGAGGACCTTCAGCAGGAAGGGGAGGCGTTCGCCGAACCGGCTGACGGTCTGCTTGCCGAGGACGTCCTTGGGAGCGGAGGCGATGAGCTCGTCGAAGGTGGTGTCGCCGTCAGCGGTGCGCAGGGTGCTGGGGGCTCCGTGGTGGGCGCCGAGCCACAGCTCGGCCTGCGGCCGGCCGTTGGGCTCGCGGCCGAGCAGGCGTGGGATGGCGACCGTCGATCCCCACGCGTACGGGCGTACTTGGTTGGTCAGCCTGTGCATCCGCTCTGTTCTTCCCATCGCCGCCTCGTCGGACCGGTGGAGCCCTCAGTCTCGTGGACGGGCCGTCGCCGCGTCGGCAGCGGCACCGCCACCTGGCGGGGTGGTGCCTGCTCTACCACCACCGATCACGACGACACGTTCCGGCGATGTTACCGACTGGTTTATCTGCAAACCAGTTGCGCTGTCCAGTTCATCCTGACAGTCCCAGGTCCGCGGTGTCGCCCAGCTTCGCCAGTTCGTGCTCATTCGCCCGTCATCGCGGACCGCACCACGGAGGGCGGCGCCTGCTCCCGTGTCGCCGGTGATCACACGCTTTCCCCCTGCGTTCCCCCGGTTGGCCGGGCGGCTTCCGTGGTCGTCAGGGCCTGGGGACCCAGGTGAGCAGGGCGGGCGCCCTGGTTTCTGTCCGGTGTGCCCGAACAAGCGCCACGACCGTCGGCGGGGCGAGAGCGGGTCGCGCACGGCGCGGAGCCCGACGTGCGCGGTGGCGACCGGCGGGGGCACCCGGATAACAATTCCGAACGGGGCGGATCACACCGGTTCACAATGGTATTACCATTGCCTCCCAGGTGCCGCTGGGCCCAGCCCCTCTGCCCGTCTATCCCCCCACGCACCGCCCCGCACCACCCCACCCGCCCGCCGGTCGCGGCGCGCACCATTCGGGAGGCAACCTCGTGGAAGCCATCGAGCCCGCCTACGGCACCGGGCCGCTGCTGCTCATCGCGGTCGGCGCCGTCGCCGCCCTGCTCTTCTTGGTGATGAAGGTGCGCCTGCACGCCTTCGTCTCACTGACCCTGGTCAGCCTGCTGGTGGCGGTGGCCACCCGGATTCCCGCGGACGAGATCGTGCCGACCCTGCTCGACGGCTTCGGCGACACCCTGGCCAGCGTCGCCCTGCTGGTCGGCCTCGGCGTGATGATCGGCCGCCTGATGGAGGTCACCGGCGGTGCGGCGGTCCTGGCGAACACGCTGATCAGGGCCTTCGGCGAGCAACGGGCACCGCTCGCGCTCGGTGTCGCCTCGCTGCTCTTCGGGTTCCCCATCTTCTTCGACGCCGGCCTGATCGTGATGCTGCCGATCGTGTTCAGCGTCGCCCGCCGCCTGGGCGGATCGGTCCTCCTCTACGCCCTGCCGGTGGCGGGCGCCTTCGCCGTCATGCACGCCTTCGTACCGCCGCATCCGGGGCCGGTCGCCGCCACCGGCCTCATCGGCGCCGACATGGGCGCCACCCTGGTCGTCGGCCTGCTGCTCGCCCTGCCCACCTGGTACCTGGCCTCCTACCTGTTCGCGCTGTTCACCGGACGGCGGTTCCAGCTCCCGGTCCCCGACGACGTCCTCGGCGACGGGGCCGACCACGACGACGCGCCCCGGCTGTCGACCGTGCTCGCGATCCTGCTGCTGCCGATGCTGCTGATCTTCGGCAACACCGGCCTGACCACGCTCTCCACCATCGGGGCCGTCGACGGCGACGCCGCGTGGGTGCGGGTGCTGGTGCTGCTCGGGCAGACGCCCGTGGCGCTGCTCATCACCGCGGTGACGGCCATGGTGGTGCTCGGCCGGGGACGGCACCCGCGCGAGCGCGTCGAACAGATCAGCAACGAGGCCCTGGGGCCGGTCTGCTCGATCATCCTGATCACCGGCGCCGGGGGCATGTTCGGCGGGGTGCTGCGGGCCGGCGGTATCGGGGAGGCCCTGGCGCACAGCCTGGAGTCCACCGGCCTGCCGATCATCGTGGCGGCGTTCGCCGTCGCCACGGCGCTGCGGGTGGCGCAAGGCTCGGCGACGGTCGCGCTGACCACCACCGCCGCGCTCATCGCGCCCACGGTTCAGGCGACCGGCGGACTGTCCACCATCGACCTGTCGCTGATCGTCATCGCGGTCGCCTGCGGCTCCACGGTGCTCTCCCACGTCAACGACTCCGGGTTCTGGCTGGTCGGCCGCTTCCTCGGCATGGACGTGCGGACCACGCTGCGCACCTGGACGGTGATGGAGACGCTGATCGGCGTGATCGGCTTCGGCTTCGCCTACCTGCTCAGCCTCGTTCTGTGAGTCCCGGAGCGTCCGGAGGTCCCGCCGCGTTGGCGTCGGCCTCGTCCAGGGCCGCCACGACCTCGATGACGATCGCGCGCATCGCGGCCTCCGCGACCTCGGGCAGGCCGCTGTGGATCGCTGAGGCGACGTGCGCGTGCAGGCGCAGCGCGTGGGGGCGGGGCCGGTGCGGCATCAGCTGGTAGGTCGTGCGGCCGGTGAGCACCTCGGCGACGACGTCGGAGAGGCCCGCGAACATCTCGTTGCCGGACAGCCGCAGGATGCGCCGGTGGAACTCGATGTCCAGGTCGAGGAAGGCCGCCAGGTCGCCGCGCTCCCCCGCCTCGGCCATCCGCCGGTTGACATCGACCAGCGCGTCGCGCTCCGCCCGCGCGGCGCGGCGGGCGGCGGAGGCCGCGGCCGGGGGCTCGACCGCGGCGCGCAGCTCGTTCAGCGAGCGCAGCTGCGCCATGCGGCCGGGGCCGGCCAGCCGCCAGCGGATGAGCTGGGGGTCGTAGACGCTCCACTCCGCCTGCGGGCGGACCCGGACGCCGGTGCGGGGGCGGCTGACGACCAGGCGCATGGACTCCAGTACCCGCACGGCCTCGCGGGCCACGGTGCGCGAGACCCCGTAGTCGCGCTCCAGGCGGTCGAGCGTGAACACGTGGCCGGGTTCGACCTCGCCGGCCGCGATCGCCGGGCCCAGCTCCGCCAGGACGCGGTTGTGCAGGGTGCGGCGGGCCGGGCCGCCGTGATCGGCGTGGGCGCTCATCGGGCTCCTCGCTGTGGCCGGACCGGCGCCGGCCGCGGGGGCGCGGACGCTCCGGTCCGAATTATTGGTAACACTATTGGTACGCGGTGCGCACGGACGTCACATTCTCGCGTGCCCGCCGACCGGGAGGGAAACCATGCACTTCGTCGTCATGGGCGTATCAGGAAGCGGCAAGAGTACGGTCGCGCTACGGGTCGCCGAGCGCCTGGGCCTGCCGTTGGCCGAAGCGGACGGGTTCCACCCCGCCGCCAATATCGCGAAGATGTCGGCTGGGGTGCCACTGACCGACGAGGATCGCCGCCCATGGCTCGCCTCGCTCGCGGAATGGATCGCCGCCCACGAGCGGCGCGGCGCGCCGACGGTCGTGGCCTGCTCGGCGCTCAAGCGCGCTTACCGGGACATCCTGCGCACGGGGGCGCCCGATGTCCGCTTCCTCCACCTTCACGGGTGCGGATCCCTGCTCGCGCAGCGGCTGGCGGAGCGCTCGGGCCACTTCATGCCGCCCGCGCTGCTCGACTCCCAGCTGGAGACCCTGGAACCGCTGGAGGGCGATGAGGAGGGCGTCACCCTCGACATCACGCCCAGCCCCGACGTCCTCGTCGAGCGCGTCGTCGGCATCGTCGCCGCGGGTCTGGGGCGGGTCCCGGGCGCCCGCCACTGACACCCGGAGGGGCGAGCGGGCGCCGGTGGCCCGGAAGGATCGAGTGGGCGATGGGGGCGGAGGGCGGGCGGGGACGCGGGGTCAGGCCGAGGCCATGTGCCCCATGCGGGCGGAGATCTCCTCGGCGGCCTTCAGGACTGATTCACCGATGACGTCGAGGAGGTTCTCCTCCATCCGGTATGAGGGGCCCGAGGCGCTGACCGCCGCGATGACCTCGCCGGTGAGTCCGCGGATGGGAGCGGCGACCGCGTTGAGGCCGACTTCCAGCTCCTCCACGGCCGTGGCGTATCCGTTCTGCAGGATTTTCTCGAACTCTTCGCGCAGGGCGTCGGGGTCGGTGATGGTGCGGGGGGTGAGCCCCTCCAGCTCTCCGCGCAGGATCCGGCGCTGCTCGGGCCGGGACATGAAAGCGAGCAGCACCTTGCCGCTCGACGTGGAGTGCAGGGGGTTCTGGCGGCCGATCCAGTTCTGGCTGACCACAGCGGAGGAGCCGCGCACCTGGTCGATGTTGACGACCATGTCGCCGCTGGGGATCGCGATGTTGACCGTTTCGCCGAGGTCGGCGGCGAGGTCCTCGCAGACCTGACGGCTCTGCTGGGTGAGGTCGAGCCCCGCCGCCATCGTTCCGGCCAGTCGGATGATGCCGAAACCGAGCTGGTATTTTCCGCGCAACCCCGGTTGTTCCACCAGGCCGCGCCGTTCCAGCGCGCCCACCAGGCGGAAGGCCGTCGACTTGTGGACGCCGAGTTCCACGGCGATCTCCGTGACTCCGGCCTCACCGTGCTGCGCCAAAATCTCCAGGACGGTGATGGCGCGGTCCACCGATTGCACCGGCGCACCATCCTTACCGGAGGCTGTCCTGGTCGCCTCCGCTTCACCACCCGACCCCCGCTCGGACCGTTCCCCTCGTGGTGTGTTCCGAATCTTCTCTGCGCGGTGGTCGTTGGAAGCCATGGTCCTACGATAGTGGGGGAAAGTCAGCGCTCCCTGGACAGGAGCGTCCGATCTGTCATCCACGCAGGTCAGCGCAGTTTTATGGGTCCTGTATTCCAGCGTCAGCCCCTGGTGGCACTCCCCCGTGTCTCGGTTTCCATCGCGTCCAGCAGCCGCCGCGTGAGGTGGTCGGCGAACGACGCGCGCACGAGGATGCGGAACACCGGCACGCCGTTCTCCAGTCCCTTCTTCTCCCTTACCCCGTTTCCGGTGCTATGCATCCCCGTGTGGAGGATGCCGACGTTGGTCGTGGCGAACAGCGTCTGCGCGTAGGCACCCGGCCCGAAGACGCGCGGGTGCAGGTCCAGCGGGCAGCCCTGGGCCAGTACATCGCGGGCGCGCGGGCCCCGCAGTTCCAGCACCGCGCGCTGCGCGGACACGTCGACGACGCTGCCGCACACCGCGCCGTACTCGCCGCCCAGGGCCGCGCGCAGCCCGGCGGCCAGGCCGCGCCCGGTAGCACCGCCGTCCATGACCAGGTACCAGCCGGGGCCGCACCACAGCACGTAGGGGCGGCCGCCGCCCGAAGCGCGTCCGGCATCGGGCAGCGGACAGCCCAGGAACTCCCTGGCCAGCCGGGAGGCGGTCTCCTCCTCGTCGGCGTCGACGCGCAGTTCGACCTGGGCGAGGAACGGCACTTCCCGCAGGAGCGCGGTGTCGGCGGAGCCCGCTCCGCCAAGGCGGTCGGCCAGGTGGGCGGCCGGGCTGCGCGGTTCGGCGCGCGGGGCCGGAACCCCGGCCGTCATCGTCTCATCCGTCACGTCGCAGGCCCTCCTTGTCGTAGAACACCGGATCGGTCACGGTCACCGGGACGATCCGGTCCAGGTGCACGGCGTAGAGCCGTTCCCCGTGCCGCTCGCGGCCACCGCGCAGCAGGCCGAGCCCGAAGGTGCGGCCCAGTGCCGCGCTGTCGTAGGCGGAGGTGACGCGGCCCTGGGTGGGGGCCGGGCGCGGTGGGGGCGCGGTCGGCGTCGGCCACGCCGCAGAGCTGTCGGTGGGGGCATTGCGCGCGGCACCCGGCGGCCCGGCCACCAGCTGCGCTCCCTCGGCCAGCACATGGCCCGCGTCGTCGGGGAGGAGCCCTACCAGCTGCTCGCGGTCCTCGCGCGCGGTGTCGGCGCGGCTCAGCGACCGCTTGCCCACGAAGTCCTTGCGCTTGGAGACCGCCCACTCCATGCCGAGATCGATCGGGGTGACGCTGCCATCGGTCTCGTGGCCGACGACGATGAACCCCTTCTCCGCCCGCAGGACGTGCATGGTCTCGGTGCCGTAGGGAGTGATGGCGTGGGGTTCCCCGGCCGCCATGACCGCCTCCCACACGGCACGCCCGTACCAGGAGCTGACGTAGATCTCGAAGGTGAGCTCGCCGGTGAAGCTGACGCGCAGCACACGGGCGGAGACCCCCGCGACGGTGGTGTCGCGGAAGGTCATGAACGGGAAGCCCTCGGCGGAGACGTCCAGGTCGGGGGCGATTCGCGCCATGACGTCGCGGGCGCGCGGCCCGACCACGCTGACCGTCGCGAAGTGGTCGGTGGCGTGGGTGAAGTGGACGCACAAATCCGGCCACTCCTCCTGGGCCCACTCCTCCAGCCAGGCGAGCACCGTCTCGGCGTTGCCCGACGTCGTGGTGACCAGGTAGGAGTGGTCGGCCAGGCGCACGGCGACGCCGTCGTCGAGGACCATGCCGTCGGCGCCGCACATGACGCCGTAGCGGCAGCGTCCGACACGCAGGGTGGAGAACTTCCCGGTGTAGATGCGGTCGAGGAACACCGGGGCGTCGTGGCCGGACACGATGATCTTGCCGAGAGTGGAGGCGTCGAGCACCGCCACGCCCTCCCGGGCGGCGTGGCACTCGCGCAGCACGGCCGCGCGCATGTCCTCCTCACCGCGGGGGTAGTAGCGGGGCCGCTTCCACTGACCGACGTCCTCGAACACCGCGCCGTGGGCCACGTGCCAGTCGTGCATGGGCGTGCGGCGGGCCGGGTAGAGCAGGTCCCCGCGGTCCGGCCCGGCCAGGGCGGCGAACGGGACGGGCGCCACCGGTGGGCGCTGCCGGGCGCCGCCGACCTGGTCCATGGACCGGTCGAGCCACTGGGCGACGATCCCGGCGGTGAGGACGCCCGAGGTGCGCCCCTGGTCGGGGCCGGTTCCGACGGTGGTGAAGCGCTTGATGTGCTCGATGGAGGTCATTCCGGCATCGATGGCGGCGCGGAGGTCCGCGAGCGTGACGTCGCGGTGCAGGTCGACGAAGGTCAGCGCGGCGTCGCTGTGCGGCGCGGTGACCGCCCACAGCGCCATGGGCGGTGCGCCGCCCGCCGCGTCGCCGGTCCCGTCCTCCTCACTCGTCTGCCCTTCGGTGCCGTCCGCCGCCCGGGGAGCCGGGACGGTACCGTCGGTGCGCAGCGCCGCGACGGCCGCCGCCTGGCCCGCGCGATGTCCGGCGGCGCGGGCGGCGTCGGCGCTCCGGGTTCCCGCCGCCGCGCCCACGCAGTGCGTGGCGTCGGGCAGGGGGCCCGGGAGGAACGCGGCGTGCGGCGGCGACCAGCGGGGACGCATGCCGGTGTGTGAGGCGAGGGCGATCGCGGGGTCGTGGCCGCCGGAGACGGCGAGCAGATCGCAGGCGAAGGTCCGGTCCGGCCCGGCGACCCGGCCCTGGCGGTCGACGGGGGCCAGCGCGGCGTCGGACAGCACGCCGTCGGCGGTGGCCACGGTCCGCGTGGCGGCGTGTTCGGTGAGGACGTCGACGCCGCGCTCGCGCAGCGCGGCGACCGGCGCCGTTCCTGGCGCGGGGCGGGCGTCGGCGACGGCGGCGAGCTCGATTCCGGCGTCGTGCAGGTCGACGGCGGCCCACAGCGCCTCGTCGTGGCAGCCGGAGACGACGGCGCGGCGTCCGGGCAGGACACCGTAGCGCCAGGCGTACCGGGCGGCGGCGCCCGCGAGCATGACGCCGGGGCGGTCGTTGCCCTGGAAGGCGAACGGCCGCTCACCGGCGCCGGTGGCCAGGACGGTACGGCGGGTGCGGATGCGCCACAGCCGGTAGGAGACGGGCCGGGGCCGCGCGTCCGGCACGTTGCCGGTCGCGTCCTGCCGCGGACGGCGCTCCAGCGCGATGTGCTCTCCGTGGTCGTAGTGGCCGGTGACGGTGGTGCGGGTGAACACGCGCACCTCGGGGTGGGAGTGGAGTTCGGCGAGGGCCGCCGCGATCCACTCGGCGGCGGGCGTCCCGTCGATGTGGCGCCGCGAACCCAGCAGGTCGCCGCCGGGGTGGGGGCGCTCGTCGGCGAGGATGACCCGCGCTCCGACACGGGCGGCGGCCAGGGCCGCGGCGAGTCCGGCCGGGCCCGCGCCGACGACGAGGACGTCGCAGTGCGCCCAGGACTTGTCGGCGCGGGCGGGTTCGCGGTCGTCGGGCAGGCGGGCGTATCCGGCCAGCCCAGCGGCGCGCAGGCCGTCGTACGTCTCGACGCGGGTGGCCTGGGCCATGGCCTCGCCGGGGGACGAGTCCACCCGCACGTAGGCGCACGGCTCGGCGGCGTCGGCGGTGTACACGCCGCGCGGGCGTCCGGTGGAGATGGAGGTGCCCACCGTGCGCACCCCGGCGGCCAGCAGCGAGGCGGACAGCGGCTCCCCGGCGCGGGCGGTCAGGGCGCGGCCGTCGAAGACGACGCCGACGTACGGCGCCTCGACCCCGGTGGGGTCGTTCCAGTCGGGGCGGCGGCCGCTCATGCCCGGCTCCCCCGGGTCGAGCGGGCCGGATCCGACGCCGCCGCGTCGGCGCGTTCTCCGGTTCGGCCGGTATCGGGTGCGGGCAGCTGGGTTCCGGCCGGGCCGGAGGCGGCGATGCGGTTGTCGAGGGTGTCGCGCAGGACGTGGCACCAGCGGCGGCACCCGGCGGTGTGGAACCAGCGCTCGGCGAACCAACCCTTGGGGTTGTCCCGGACGAACAGGAACTCGGCCCAGGCGCCGTCGTCCAGGGCCCAGGGGTCGCGCGGGTAGGAGACACCCGCCTGCCCGCCGTAGCGGAATTCGGCCTCGTCCCGGGGGCCGCACCAGGGGCAGGGGATGAGCAGCATCCGAGGTTCCTCCTTCGTGGCGTGCCGGGTGGGTGTGTGCCGGGTCAATGGGCGACGGCCGCGGCGCCGTGTTCGTCGACCAGCGCCCCCGTGGTGAACCGCTCCAGCCCGAAGGGCGCGGCCAGCGGATGCGGGCGGCCGTTGGCGATGGTGTCGGCGAAGACGTGCCCCGCGCCGGGTGTGGCCTTGAACCCGCCGGTGCCCCACCCGCAGTTCAGGTAGAGGCCTTCGAACGGGGTCGGGCCGATGATGGGCGAAGCGTCGGGGGTCACGTCGACGATGCCGCCCCAGGTGCGCAGCAGCTGGGCGTGCTCGAAGATCGGGAAGAGCGCGACGGCCGCCGCGACCTGGTTCTCGATGGTGGAGAACGAGCCGCGCTGGCCGTAGCCGTTGTAGGCGTCGATCCCGGCGCCCAAAACCAGTTCACCCTTGTCGGCCTGGCTGACGTACACGTGCACGGTGTTGGACATGACCACCGTGTCGATGACCGGTTCCAGCACCTGGGTGACCAGGGCCTGGAGCGGGTGGCTTTGCAGCGGCAGGCGCAGGCCGAGCCGCTCGGCCAGGACCGAGGTGTGCCCGGCGGCGCACAGCGCGACCTTGCCCGCGGCGATGGGGCCGCGGCTGGTGTGCACGCCGACGACGCGGTCGCCGCTCCGCTGGAAGCCGGTGACCTCGCAGTCGTCGATCATGTGGACGCCGAGCGCGTCGGCAGCGGCGGCGAACGCCCAGGCCACGAGGTCGTGCTTGGCGATACCGGCGCGCGGCTGGTAGGTGGCGCCCAGCACCGGGTAGCGCAGTGCGGGGGTGATGTCGATGATGGGGACGAGCTTCTTCACCTCCTCGGGGGCCAGCCATTCGGCGTCGATGCCATTGAGCCGGTTGGCGTTGACCCGCCGCACCGATTCGCGGACGTCGTGGGTGGTGTGCGCCAGGTTGAGCACGCCGCGCTGGCTGAGCAGCATGGGGCGGCCGAGCTCCTCCTCCAGGCCCTCCCACAGCCCGAGCGCGTGCTCGTAGATCCCGGCGCTGGCGTCCCACAGGTAGTTGGAGCGGATGATGGCCGTGTTGCGGGCCATGTTGCCGCCGGCCAGCCAGCCGCGCTCCAGCACCGCGACATCGCGGATGCCGTGCTCGCTCGCCAGGTAGTAGGCGGTGGCCAGGCCGTGCCCGCCCGAGCCGACGATGACCACGTCGTAATGGTCCTCCGGCTCCCGCTTCCGCCACAGGGGTGCGTCGCCCGTCATGCGCGCAGCCTCGCCATCTCGGGGTCGAACAGGGGGTCGGTGGCCACGGTGGCCGGGATGCGCCGGTCGAAGTAGCCGATCTCCAGCTGGGTGCCGGGCTCGGCGCGGTCGGCCGGCAGCCACGCGTAGGCGATGCCGGTGCCGAGGGTGTGGCCGTAGGCGGCGCTGGTGACGTACCCGGCCGTACCGCCGCCCCCGCCGTCCTCTACGGGGACGTAGACCGGTTCGCCGCCCATGACGGTGTCCGCGGGGTCGGGGGTCGTGGTCAGGCAGCACAGTCGGCGCTGGACCGCGTCCGGGTCGCGCGCCGCCAGGGCGTCGCGCCCGAGGAAGTCGCCCTTGGCCATGCGCAGGGCGAAACCGAGCCCGGCCTCGTAGGGGTCGTGCTCGTCGGTCATGTCCACGCCGAACGCCCGGTAGCCCTTCTCCAGCCGGAGGCTGTTGAAGGCGCCGCGCCCGGCGGCGATGACCCCCAGCGGCCGCCCGGCCCGCCACAGCGTGTCCCACAGCCGCAATCCCAGGTCGGGGGTGGTGTAGAGCTCCCAGCCCAGTTCGCCCACGTAGGAGACGCGCATCGCCAGCACCGGCACCTCGCCGACATGCAGGCGGGCGCAGCGGAAGTAGCGCAGCCCGTCGTTGGACAGGTCGTGGTCGGCCAGCGGCTGCAGGAGCTCGCGGGCCAGGGGTCCCCACAACCCGACGCAGGTGGTGCGGGAGGTGATGTCCTGTACCTGCACGGAGCCGTCGGCGGGGAGATGGCGGCGCAGCCAGTCGAGGTCCAGCGGGCTGTTGACGCCCAGCTGGTAGTGGTCCTCGGCGACCCGGGCCATCGTGATGTCGCCGCGCAGCCGCCCGGTGGCGTCGAGCAGCAGGCAGTAGGCGACGAAGCCGGGGGCGCGGTGGGCGCGCCCGGTGGTCATGCGGTCGAGGAAGGAGGCGGCGCCGGGTCCGGTGACCTCCAGCCGCATCAGCGAGGACATGTCGTACATCGCCACGCGCTCGCGGGTGACCTGGGCCTCGGCGCCGACGACCGGTGACCAGTAGCGCGCGGCCCACGGACCGGGAGGGGTGATGCCGCGCCCCTCGGCCAGGTCGGCGTTGGCCTCGTACCAGTGCGGACGCTCCCAACCGTTGGCCTCCAGGCAAAAGGCGCCGAGCTCCCGCTGCCGGACGTAGAAGGGGGCGACGCGCAGCGGGCGGGGCTCCTCCATCGGCTGGAGCGGGTGAATGGCGTCGTAGACCTCGACGAAATTCTGGCAGTCGCGTTCGAGCAGGTAGCTGGGGGCGAGCTGGTGGCGCTGGAAGCGGTTGATGTCGCAGGCGTGCAGGTCGAAGGTGGAGGTGCCGTCGACGATCCACTCGGCCACGGCGCGGGCGACCCCGGCGGAGTGGGTGATCCAGACGGCCTCGGCCACCCAGAATCCGGTGGCGTCGGGGGATTCCCCGAGCAGCGGCATGTTGTCGGGGGTGAAGGAGAATAGCCCGTTGATGCCCTCGTCGATCTTGGTTTCGGTGAGGTCGGGGAGCAGGTCGAGGGTGTCGTTCCAGGCCGGATCGAAGTCGTCGGGGGTGAACGGCAGTTCCGAGGGCATGCCGTCGTCGGCCGCGGGCGCGGGCATACCGATGGCGTCGGGGTCGACGGGCATGGGCCGGTGGCCGTAGTAGCCCACGCCGACGCGGTCGAACTTCTCCCGGTAGTAGAGGTCGCGTTCCTGGAAGCGCAGGATCGGGTGGACGGCCTCGGCGGGCGCCCCGGCGAGCGCGGGGACTGGGCCGGTCCAGCCGAACTGGTGCGCCAGGGGGGTGAGCGGAAGCGTCATCCCGACCATGCGGGTGATGCGCGGGCCCCACATGCCGGCGCAGCAGACCACCAGGTCGGCGGGGATGTGGCCCTGGTCGGTGATGACGCCGGTGACCCGCCCGCCGGCGGTCTCGACGTCGAGGACGCGGTGCCGTGCCAGGAAGCGCGCCCCGCGCAGGACGGCGGCCTCGCCCTGGGCGCGCGCGGCCGGGAGGGCGGCGGCCAGGCCGTCGGTGGGGGTGTGCAGACCGCCGAGGATCCGGTCGGCGTGGACGAGAGGGTGGGCGGCGGCGCACGCGTCGGGGTCGAGCACCCGGGCCTCGATCCCCCAGGAGCGCGCCCAGCCGCAGCGGCGGTGCAGCTCGTCGAGGCGTTCGGGGGTGGCGGCCAGTTCCAGACCGCCGACGGGGTTGAAGCAGGGGCGGCCGTCGGCCGTGCGCAGCGCGCCGTACTTGCGCACGGTGTAGCGGGCGAAGTCGGACATGGTCTTGGCGCCGTTGGTCTGGAAGACCAAGCCGGGGGCGTGGGAGGTGGAGCCTCCGGTGCGGTACAGGTCGCCCTGGTCGACCACGGTGACGTCGGTGTAGCCGCGCACGGTGAGTTCGTCGGCGAGCGCGCAACCGACGATACCCGCGCCGATGATCACGATTCGGGGGACGGTCCGAGGGGCGGGACGAGGTGCGGCCATGGCAGCCCTACCTTCACCGTCGGAGTTTCTATCAGCGCAACAACCAGCGTGTTACGCAACAGGGTCTGATGTGGCCAGGGGCGCTGTCAAGGGGCGGATTTCGCCTGTCGTCGCATGCCGCACACCCCTTTGGCGGAACGTCACGCGAGATCGAAGTGTTTCACATAAGAGGAGTAGTTGCATAATATGCAACTACTCCTAAGCGGTGATTCCTGCCCGGCGCGCGGTCGCGGGCAGGCGGCGGCGAGCACGCGAGGAGTGCCCGCCCGCGCTTCGGGCCCCAGGGCAGGTCCAGGACGCGGAGCCACTGCGTGCCTCCACAGCGCAGGACCGCGCCGCGGGGAGCGGGGGTGACGCCCCCGCACCCCGCGGCGCGGCGCTACCCGCCGCTCACCGCTGTCGATTCCGCGCGGCCACCGGCGGCCCTCAGCCGGTGGCGAGCTGGTGCAGGTCCTGCTTGGGCACGTACTTCTTCGGGTCGATGAAGGGCTTCTCGACCACCGTGGCGGGCACAAGCCCGCCGGGCCGATCGATGGCCAGCTCGGTACCCACTGGGGCCAGCTCGATCGGGACCATGGCGAACCCGATGTTCTGCTCCAGGCGCGGCGAGAAGCAGGCGGAGGTGACCTTGCCGACCGGCTCTGTACCGCCGGGCACGTACACCGGGAACGGGTCGATCATCGATCCGTCGTTGAAGCTGCCCAGCGGCATGCCGCCGATCTCCACGCCGACGAGCTTGCGGTCGATGCCGTTATCGCGAATACGGCGCAGCGCCTCCTTGCCGATGAAGTCGGCCTCCTGCTGCAGATCGACCATCCAGCTCACCTCGTAGCCGTAGCCGACCTCGAAGGGGTTGGTATCGAGCCCGATGTCGCAGCCCCAGGCGAGGATGCCGCCCTCGATGCGGCGGATGTGGCACGGACCGATGACCTCGATCCCGTGCGGGGTCCCGGCCTCGATCACCTTGTCCCACAGCCGGAGGCCGTCGCGCGACGCGTTGCGCAGGTAGATCTCGAAGCCTAGCTCGGAGGTGTAGCCCGTGCGCGAGACGACCACCTGCATGCCGTCGAGCTCGAACTCGGCGCAGTAGTAGTAGCCGATGTCCAGGATCCGCTCACCGAACAGGTCGACCATGACATCGCGCGACTTGGGCCCCTGCACCTGCACCGGGCCGACGTCGGCCTCGCGGATCGTGACGTCGAGCCCGCTGTTGTAGGCCAGGCCTTGCGCCCACAGCAGCACGTCGCTGTCGGCGAGGGAGAGCCAGAAGTGGTTCTCACCGAGTCGCAGCAGGACCGGGTCGTTGATGATGCCGCCGTCGGGCGCGGTGATGAACACGTACTTGCACTGCCCCACCTTGCACTTGGTGAGGTCGCGCGGGACAAGCATGTTCGTGAAGGTGAACGCGTCAGGGCCGGTGATCTCGACCTGGCGTTCCACGCCGACATCCCAGAGGGTGACGCCGTTGAGCAGGTGCCAGTACTCGGCCACGGGGTCGCCATAGTGGCGCGGGTGGTAGGTGTGGTTGTACACGCTGTACTTGGCCACGCCGTGGCGGCGTGAGGCATAGAAGTACGGCGACTTCCTGATCCGCGAGTAGAGCAGGATCTCCGGGTTCTCGATGACGGCCATCGGGTCCTCCATCACTTGATACGCAACGAGGATCGCCATGCGCAACAGAGCGTCCCTCGCTGGCGGCGTCGGTGTCAAGGGATTGAGAGGCCATAAGTTTCGTCTTGCGCAACTGATATCCATTGACGCAACGAAACCGCCGGATTTAGCCTGTGGTCACGCGGCAGCGTTTCTCACTATGAGTGTAGTTGCATAGTTTGCAACAGTCGAGGTTGGGGTGGAGCCATGGCCCGCTTGCTCGCCACCATCGAACACGCCGTCAAGAAGCCCATCTGGGACTGCCGCATGTGCGGCCAGTGCGTCCTGCACTCCACCGGCTTCACCTGCCCCATGACCTGTCCCAAATCCCTACGCAACGGGCCGTGCGGCGGGGTGCGCGAGGACGGCACCTGCGAGGTCGACCCGACCATGACCTGCGTGTGGCTCAAGGCGCAGGACCGCTCAGAGAAGATGCCGCGCCCATGGCGTGAGGAATTCGACGACCTGCGACCACCCGTCGACAACCGCCTTCAGGGCACATCCTCCTGGATCAACCTGCTGACCGGCCGCGACAAGACGGCACCCGCCGGATGGGACCTTGAAGAACCTTCCGCCGGATAGCGGCGCACCAACCAGCTCCCCGCCACACCGCACGGGCCCAGCGGCCCACCGGACCAGAACACGACGCAGCAGGACGTTCCGGAAGGAGCCCAGGGTGCCCAACTTCGCCGACCTCCTCACCAGCCCCGAGCCGTCCCGCCCCGTCATCACCGCGGAGTTCCCGGTCACGGACGGCGGCGGTCTCCCCGAGATCGCCGCCCACGTTGCGGCCCTCGCGCCCTACGTCGACGCGGTCAACGCCACCGACAACGCGGCCGCGCACGCCCACGCGTCGAACGTCGCCGTGGCCATCGCGCTCCAGCAGTACGGCGTCGAGCCGGTGCTGCAGCTGGCGTGCCGCGACAAGAACCGGCTCGCGCTGGAGGCCGACATCATGGGCGCGGCGCTGCACGGCATCACCACCGTGTGCTGCATGACCGGCGACGACGTCACCGCCGGAGACGAACCGGAGGCGCGTCGCGTCTTCGACCTCGACGCGGTGCAGCTCATCCGGGTCGCCTCCGGACTGGCCAAGGGCCACTACCTCTCCGGCCGCCCGGTCGACCCCGCTCCCCCACTGCTGATCGGAGCGGTCGAGAACGCCGCGGCACCCCCGCACGCCTACCGCGTCCGCCGCGCCCTGAAGAAGGCCGCGGCCGGCGCGCGCTTCCTCCAACTGCAGATCTGCTACCACCCCGACCGCCTCGCCGAGTTCACCCGCGTCGGCGCGGCCACCGGCCTGACCCCGAAGGTCGCCCTGCTCCCGAGCATCGTGCTCGTCAAGGGCGCCCGCTCACTGCGCTACATGAACACGCGCGTCCCCGGCATCCACGTCCCCGACGAAGTCATCGACAAGGTGGCCGCCGCCCCCGACCAGCGCGAGGCCGCCTACCAGCTGGCACTGGAACAGTCCACCCACGCCCTGTCCCTCCCGGGCGTCCGCGGCCTCCACTTCATCGACTTCCGTCACGACGACGCCCTCGCCCGGCTCTGCTCCGACCTGGGCCTCCCGACGGTCCGCAGCGCGCCGGAGGGCAACGCCATGGCCGTGTGACCACCCACCCGACGCGCCGCTCGCCAGCTCCAACGATCGGGCCCCGTTTCCCCGGTCTGGTTGGCGGCTGCCAGGGTGACGGCATTGGGTTCACAGTGTCAGGTCGTGACCGGCACGAGAGGCGGTGCCGTGTTCGAGCGCCGACGCGTCGGGCCAAGGTGTCCGAGACGGTGCCCACAACCGACTCCGGCCGAGAGCCGCTGGGTTACGGGGACGGCCCGCTCTCGGAGCGCGAGGCGGAGGTCGCACGGCTCGTCGGTGGCGGTGCTTCGAACCGCGAGATCTCCCGTCGGCTGTTCATCACCGAGGGGACGGCGAAGAACCACGTCACCAGCATTCTGCGCAAGCTCGGGCTGCGGGACCGGACCCAGCTCGCGCTGTGGGTGAACCGGACGGCATCACCCGGGAGTTAGGAGCGCGCAGTGGGCTCAGTCTCGGTTCCGAGCCGCCTCCACCTGCGCGATGAGGCGGTCGGTCAGCTGCGTGAGTACCTGGGTGTCGGGAAGTGAGAGACCGGCGATGCTGCTGAGGTAGAGGCCGTCGCCGACGAGGCGGATCGTTTCGGCGAGGACAGGGTCGCCGACCTCCTCGTGCAGGAGGCGGGACCACTCGTCGAAGAGCTGGCGCACGAGGCGCTCGGACTCCTCGGACATGTCCTCCTTGCTACGCAGCGCCGCGATGATCGACCAGTAGAGCTCGGCCTCCTCGCGCGATTCGGGGATCGATGTGCGCAGGAAGGTCCGGACGACGCCCTCCTCGCTCTCTGTGGCTTCGCGGAACTCGTCCTGGGCGCGGTCGGCCAGCCGCTTGACCAGGCCGGTCATCAGGGCCGCCTTGGACGGGAAGTGGTAGAGCAGTCCGCCCTTGGAGACGCCCGCGGCGGCGGCCACCGCCTCCAGGGTGACGGCGGAGTTGCCCTCTTCGATCAGGATGTCCTGCAGCGCGTCGAGAATGCGGTCGCGGGTGGGAGATGTTTTCACGATTGACACTATACCGGCCGGACGGTACTGTACCGTCTGGACGGTTGAGAATAGGAAACCCCTGTCTACCGACCATCGCCTCACCGGACGTCGTCCGTGCCATCGGCCGGCGCCGTCCGCCCAGCCCCGCCCATCGGGAACCGAGGGCGGCCCACCCACTGACCCGAACGAGAGTGAAGATGAGTTCCGCTGCAGCCAGGCTCACCATGCCCGGAAGCGGAGGCGCGCCCACGGCAGGACCCCGTGAATGGGCCGCCCTCGCCGTACTAACACTCCCCGTGCTGCTGATCTCCGTCGACATGACGGTGCTCGGCTTCGCCGTCCCCTACCTGAGTGAAGACCTCTCCCCCAGCGCCGGGCAGCTGCTGTGGATCGTCGACATCTACGGCTTCGTTCTCGCCGGGTTGCTCGTCACGATGGGGTCGCTGGGCGACCGCATCGGCCGCCGCAAGCTGCTGATGTTCGGTTCGGCCGGGTTCGGTGTCGCGTCACTGCTGGCGGCTTTCGCTCCCACTCCGGAGGTTCTGATCGCCGCCCGCGCCCTTCTCGGGTTGGCGGGCGCGACCCTGATGCCCTCGACCATGTCGCTGCTGCGCAACATTTTCCTCGACCCGCGCCAGCGCCTGATCGCGGTCGCGATCTGGGCGTCCGGGTTCTCGGCGGGTTCGGCGCTCGGCCCGATCATCGGCGGGTGGCTCCTTGAGCACTACTGGTGGGGCTCGGTCTTCCTGATCAACCTGCCCGTGATGGCGCTGACCCTTGTCGGCGTGCCGCTGCTGGTGCGCGAGTCGCGCAACCCCACGGCGGGGCGGCTCGACCTGACGAGCGTCGCGCTGTCGATGGGCGCCATGCTGCCCTCTGTCTACGGCGTCAAGAGCCTGGCCGAGCACGGCCTCTCGGTCACCTCGGTGATCGCGATCACGGTGGGGGTGGCGCTGGGCGTCGCCTTCGTCCAGCGCCAGCTGCGGCTGGCAGACCCGCTCATCGATGTGCGCCTGTTCGCCGACCGGACGTTCAGCGTGGGCGTGGCCACGAATTTCATGCTCGTGTTCGCGATGGTGTCCTCGATGTTCTTCCTCACCCAGTTCCTGCAGCTGGTGCTGGGTATCAGCCCGATGAAGGCCGGACTGCTGCTGCTTCCGGGGCTGGTGCTGTCCGTGGTCATGAGCTTCGTGGCCGTGGTGGTGGCGCGTCGGCTGAGCCTGCGCGCGGTCATCGCGATCGCGCTGGCGTTCGTCGCCACGGGGTACCTGGCGCTGACGCAGACGGCCACCCACAGCGGCGTGCTCCTGGTGGTCGTCGCGTTCGCCCTGATCTGGGTGGGCGCCGGGCTGGCCGAGACGCTGACCAACGACGCCATCCTCACCGCGGCCCCGGCCGAGCGTGCGGGCGCCGCGTCGGCGATCTCCGAAACCGCCTACGAACTGGGCGGTGCGCTCGGGGTGGCGCTGCTGGGCAGCGTGCTGACGGCGGTGTACCGGCTTCAGCTCGACGACGTCGCCGGTGTCCCCGCGGATTCCATGAACGCCGCCCAGGACACCCTCGGCGGGGCTGTCAACGTCGCGGCGGACCTTCCGTCAGAGACGGCTACGGCCCTGCTCGACGCGGCACGGACGGCGTTCACCAACGGGATGCACCTCACGAGCGCGATCGCCGCGGCGCTGGTCATCGCCACCGCGGCCATGGCGTGGCGGATGCTGCGCACGCCCACTCCGCCGACCGCGGGAACCCCGCGGCCGCACACGAAGAAAGCAGGGCACCAGCACGTGCGCTGCTGCAACACGTGCGAGTTCACGGAGAACCGAGCCAGCCGGAACCGGGCCCAGGGGTAGCCCGGCCCCGGCGGCACAGCGGCCTGCATGAGAGGCCAGTCACACATTCTGCTGTCTGGCACCGGACCGACGCCAGAGCTTCCGGGAGATCCAGAGCGAATTCGGCCGCTGGTGGCCACATGCCACCGGCGGCCGCCATCGTTCCCGATGGTCAACCGGCCACCACAGTCGCATCAGCCCCGCGCGCAACCCGCGCGTACGGCGTCCATCCAGCGGAAAGACACGGGTTACATCGGCAACCACACCAGCCGGGCCGAGGGGCCGCGCCAGCCCGGCGGGATGACAGCGAAGGCGTCGGCCATGGCCGCGCCGCGCAGGCTTCCGGGGCGGTCGTGGCCCACGGGGCGGGCGACCGTTCCGTCCGCGACGCGCACCGCGATCAACCGGGTGTCCCGGTGGTGCGGGCGAACCTCTCCCTCGACCGGTAGGCGCGTGGGAAGTCCGCCCACCGGATCGGGACCCGGGCGGCCAGCGAGCGCCGCGACGAGCGGCACCAGCAGGGTCACCCCCGCGACCAGGGCGGCGTTCGGATTACCGGGCAGCCCCACGATCACCGGCCCCGGGCTCGACGGCTCGCCCAGGTGAGCGAGCAACTGCGGATGGCCGGGCCGACAGGCGACGCCATCCACGACCGGGGTCGCGCCCAGCGTGGCCAGGGCGTCGCGCAGGTGATCGGCGGGCCCCTTCGACGACGCCCCGCAGACGGCGATGACGTCGGCCCCGGCATCGGCGGAGGCGCGGAGCGCGGACATCATGTCGGCGAACGTGTCACGGACGCGTCCGCCCCCGACCGCCTCGCCACCGGCCCACGCCACCAGCCCCGGCAGCATCGGGCCGATGGCGTCCCGCACCTGCCCGGGCACCGGAAGACCGGTGTCGGTAATCTCATCCCCGCTGACCAAGATGCCGACCTTGGGTCGGCGAACCGGAAGCGTGTCATGCCCGAGGCTCGCGGCCAGTCCGACCGCGACCGGTGTGACAACCGCCCCTTCCGCCAGAACGGAAGCTCCAGGCTCGGTGTCCTCACCGGACCTCCGCACGTGCCTCCCCGGTTCGATCTCGCCCCTGACCCGGGTGACCGCCCCGCCACCGGCCGCACCGGCGATGGCGTCATCAGCGGGACCGCCGGCCTCTTCGGTCAGCGCGGCCTCATACGGCACGACCGCCTCCGTCCCGCCAGGCACGGGCGCCCCCGTCGCGATCTCGACGGCCTCCCCCGGACGCAGGTCGCCCGGCCGTTCGGTGACCCCGGCCAACACACGACCGCGCACCAGCCACGGCCCGCGCCCGGCGACGGCGTACCCGTCCATCGCGGCGGCGTCATAGGCGGGAACACCGACCAGTGCGATCAGGTCAGCGGCCAGAGTCGCCCCGATCGCTTCCCTCAGCTCCACGTGGCCCACCACTGCAAGACAGCGCACGCCGAGGCCCCATGCGGCCTCTCTCGCCGCCTCCCACGGCACCACCGCCTCGCCCGCCATGGCGCCTCTCCACTTCCCGCTGGCCTCGATTCCCACGTGTCCTTGTATATCCCCGGTTCAGCCCGCCATCGGCACCGGGACCGCGCCCTCCAACGTCTCGCCCCGTCATCCGACGCCATGCCCCACCGCGACGCCGCCCGATTTGCCGAATGCCGACTTTCCGCTAAAGTTCTTACTGCGCCACGGCGAAGGGGCCAGCACGAACGGCCCCGGATCCGGGAAGCGCGCGGACGTGGCTCAGCTGGTAGAGCATCACCTTGCCAAGGTGAGGGTCGCGGGTTCGAATCCCGTCGTCCGCTCGGAGACGCCAGGGGGATCTCGCTTCCCTTCTCGGAGTCCGGTGGAGTGGCCGAGAGGCGAGGCAGCGGCCTGCAAAGCCGTCTACACGGGTTCAAATCCCGTCTCCACCTCCAAGGCTACACGCGGGCGGTTAGCTCAGTTGGTTAGAGCGCTACCTTGACACGGTAGAGGTCACAGGTTCGAATCCTGTATCGCCCACCAGCAACATCACGGTTCAGAGGCCGTTCTTCGGTCATGTTCGGTTATCGCGGGCTTCGGTGCTGGAGACGATCGTGCTCCGGCTCTGCCTCGAAGCCTTGTTCGCACCGGGTGCCCGGTAGTACTCACCGAGCCGCGGGACCGTATCCGCAATCCCTTCCCGCTCGGCCGGTGTGAGCGCCGGCAGGCTGTGGCGCCCAAGCGCCTCCAGCACGGTTTTGTACCTGTTCTTTCATCCACGGCAACGTCGATGATCTCCCGCGGCAGGGCCTGCTCCCGGGCGGCGGCCAGAGCCGGTGCGTCGTTGACGCCGTCGCCCGCCACGCCCGCGGCCGCCCGCTCGTTCCCGACCGGGGGATCGGCCGGTCGGTGGATTCTTCACGCCAGAATCGCGGCGGTGGTCGGCGTGCCGGGCAGACCTAGCACGGCCACTCGGCGATATTCTCGGGCTCTTCCTCGGCAAACCGGCCACGGATGCCGAGTACCGCTTCGCGCGTCTTCGGCCGGTTTCCGACGGTGGGAATGGGGACGTTTGCTGGGTGGCCGTCGTTCGCCTCGCGGTGGTCTTCGGGGGGCGGGACACGTGAGGCGCGCCCGCGGCACTCACGGCGCGTCGACGGCGCGGGTGACCGAACCGGCGACATCCGAAGATGCTCGGCGATCCTGTCCGATCCGCCCGGACTTCCGGGCCCACTCACGTTAAGTGCCGACCGCAACCGGCTGTCCGTTCTCGAACAACGTCCGCAAGCGCGAAGCACGAAACAGGAACTTCTCGCTTTCGAAGGAACCCGGTAGGCGCGACGCACGCGACTCGTGGTCCAGGAGGCTGGCATGACGACACCCGGATCGGAGGTGCGGACCCAGGGCGCTCTGGAGCCGCCCGCAGTGCCCTGTTCCTCGGCCTGCCGGGAGGACCCTCTGCGTGCGGCCGTCACTCAGCACCTCAAGGAATTCCTCGGCCGACGGAGCCTCGCCATCGTGCGCCTGGACACGGATTTCGCCGATGAGGTCTTCGACCGGCTGGCCTGGTTCGTCCTCGAAGGAGGAAAGCGGGTCCGGCCGGTCTTCGCCTGGTGGGGCTGGCGTGCCGCGGGCGGCGCCGACGACGGTCCCGAGGCCACCGCTGCGCTGCGCGCCGCCTCGGCTCTGGAGCTCGTCCAAGCGTTCGCCTTGTTCCAGGACGACGTCATGGACAGGTCCGCCGTACGCCGCGGTAGACCCGCCGCCCATGTGGAGTTCGCGAACGACCACCGCTCGGAGGGATGGTTCGGCGACCCCGACCGCTACGGGGAAAGCGCGGCCCTGCTCGCCGCCGATCTGGCCCTGGTCTGGGCGGAGGACATGTTCACCGAGGCCCTGCGCCACATGCCCGACGCCCGGGAGCGGGCACGCGGACCCTGGCGAGCCATGCACACGGAGATGGTGGTCGGCCAGTTCCTGGACCTACGCTCCCAGGCTCGGTCCGATGAGGCGGAGTCCACCCCTCTGCGGGTCAACCGGCTGAAAACGGCCGCATACAGCGCCGAGCGCCCGCTGCACCTGGGCGCGGCCCTAGCCGACGCGGACGAGGAGGTCATCCTGGCCCTGCGGAGATACGGGGAGGCGATCGGTTCCGCCTACCAGCTGCGCGACGATCTGCTCGATCTGTACGGCGAACCGGCGCAGACGGGTAAGGCGGTCGGCGCCGATCTGCGGGAGGGCAAACGCACTCTGCTGCTGGCCGTGGGCCTGCGGCGAGCACGCGAACGCGGGGACCGCAAAGCCGTGGAGGTGCTCGACTCGGCGATCGGCGACCCCGGCCTCACCGATGCCGACGTGCGCACCGTCGCCGACCTCCTGGTGGCCCTGGGCGCCAGGGAGGCCGTGGAGCAGCGTCTCGGTGCGCTCCTGGACGAGGGAACGCGTTCGCTGGCGGACGCGCCCATCGCCCCGGTGGCGTGCGAGGAACTCCGGCGACGGGCTCACGGGGCGATCACACGCGTGACCTGACAGATCCGGTACGCGGGCTGGAAGCGGCCGGCACCCGACAGGGACCCCGCCCTCGACACAGGCACCGAGTCCGCGTCCCGCACCGCGCCCGACAGAGGAGAGAGCCCATGAAGCCGCGCGCGCACGACACGCGTACCGTTCCAGGACGGACCGACCACGTGGTCGTCGTCGGCGCCGGCCTGTCCGGACTCGCGGCCGCACTGCACCTTCTGGGGGCCGGACGGTCCGTGGCGATCGTCGAACGCGGGGAGCATCCGGGAGGGCGCGCCGGCCGCGACGACGCCGACGGGTTCCGCATGGACACGGGACCGACCGTGCTGACCATGCCGCACCTGATCGACGAGGCCCTGTCGGCCGTGGGCGACTCCCTCGGCCGCCGACTGGACCTCGTACGGCTCGACCCCGCCTACCGTGCCCGATTCGCCGACGGCTCCACCATCGACGTACACACGGACGCGGGGGCCATGGCCGAGGAGGTCGCCTGCAAGGCCGACGGGCGCGACGCCCTGGGCTACCTGCGCCTGCGCGACTGGTTGAGCCGACTCTACCGGCTCCAGATGCGCTCGTTCATCGACGCGAACTTCGACTCACCGCTGCAGCTGCTCACCCCGGAGCTCGCGCGGCTGGCCGCCATGGGCGGTTTCGGGCGCCTCGCACCGGCCATCGGGCGCTTCGTCTCCGACGAGCGCCTGCGACGGATCTTCTCGTTCCAGTCCCTCTACGCCGGCGTGGCCCCGCAGCAGGCGCTGGCGGCCTATGCCGTCATCGCCTACATGGACACTGTCGCGGGCGTGTACTTCCCGAAGGGCGGCATGAGGGCGCTGAGCGACGCACTCGCCGCCGCCGTGGTCGACGCCGGAGGGACCCTGCACTACGGCCGGGACGTGCGGCGTCTGGAACGCCGGGGCGACAGGATCACCGCGGTCGAGACGGCCGACGGCCTCCGGCTCGGCTGCGACGCCGTGGTGCTCACCCCCGACCTGCCCATGGCCTACCGCCTGCTCGGGCGAACTCCATGGCGCCCGGTTCCGCTGCGTTTCTCCCCCTCCGCCGTGGTTCTGCACGCCGGGGTCGACCGCGCGTGGGCCGAGACGCCGCACCACACCATCTCCTTCGGCGCGGCGTGGGAGGAGACCTTCGACGAGATCTGCCGCCGCGGGACGACCATGAGCGACCCCTCCTTGCTCATCACCCGCCCCACCGCCACGGATCCCGCACTGGCGCCCCCCGGGCACGAGCTGTACTACGTGCTGGCGCCGTGCCCCAATCTGCGCACCGGCCGGATCGATTGGCGACGCACAGCAGACGGCTACCGCGACAGCCTCGTCCGGACACTGGAGCAGCGGGGGCTGACGGGGTTCGGATCCGCGATCGTGACCGGGCGGCTGACCACTCCGCTGGACTGGTCGCGCAAAGGCATGGCCTATGGCACCCCCTTCGCCACATCGCACACGTTCGCCCAGACAGGACCGTTCCGGCCGCGCAACAGCGTGGCGGGCACCAGCAACGCGGTCCTGGCCGGGTGCGGCACCACTCCGGGTGTCGGGCTCCCCACAGCCCTGGTGTCCGGGAAACTGGCGGCCGCACGGATCGTGGGCGAGGCCGCCGTGGGGAAGGGGGCACGGTGATGGGAACGGCCGCCGAGCTCGACGCGGCGGGCATCACCGGTGCCGCGCTGCGCCGGGACTACGCGCGCAGCCGCGCACTGCACGCCCGGCACGGTCGCACCTACTACCTGGCCACACGGATACTGCCCGCCGGACGCAGACCGGCCGTCCACGCCCTGTACGGATTCGCCAGGTGGGTGGACGACATGGTCGACGAACCCGAACCGGGGCAGACGACGGAACACACAGCGGCGCTCCTCGGAAACGTCGAGCAGGATCTGGATGCGGCCCTGTCCGGCGGGCAGGCGCAGGCTCCACCGGTGCGGGCCCTGGCCGACACCGCCCGGCGCTACTCGATTCCCGCGGAGTACTTCGCCGCATTCATGAGGTCCATGCGCGCGGACCTGACCGTCACCGGCTACGCCGACTACGGAGAACTCAGCGACTACATGTACGGCTCGGCCGCTGTGATCGGTTTGCAGGTGCTTCCCGTCCTGGGGACCGTGGTGCCCCGGTCCGAGGCGGAGCCGCACGCGGCGGCGCTCGGTACGGCCTTCCAGCTGACCAACTTCCTGCGTGATCTCGCCGACGACCTCGACCGAGGGAGGGTCTACCTTCCCGCCGATGTCCTCGCCCACCACGGTGTCGACCGCGACCTGCTGCTGCGCTGTCGCCGTACGCGCGTCCAGGACGCCCGTGTGCGCCGGGCCCTGGCGGACCTGGTCGCCCTCAACCGCGCCGTCTACCGGGAAGCCGAGCCGGGGTGCGCGATGCTCTCCGCGGTCGCGCGGCCGTGTGTCGAAACCGCCCTGCGGCTGTACCGGGGCATCCTGGACGAGATCGAGGAAGCCGAGTACGACGTATGGTCGCGGCGCCACCGTGTCGCGCGCTCCTACCGTGTGTGTACCGCGGTGCCCGCACTGGGCAGGGCCCTGATGGCGCGCGCCTTCCGCACGTGAACGCACAGGCGCGCAGGCGCCCGACCCGAGGACGTAAGGATGTCGAGCATGTCCCTGCCCAACTCCCAGCCCAGGCGGCTCCCCTTGCGCAGGCTGCCCGCGACGCGATGGAGCCGCCAGAGCCCCACCTGGGGCGAGGCGTCTCCCGCGCTGATCGGCGCCGCTGTCAAACGCGCGCTGGCCCGCCCTTCCGGCAACTGGTACGTGTTCGCCGCCAACGCGGAGGTTCGCCCCGACCGGCCTTTCGGGCGGATGGTCGCCGGCACCGAGATCGTCGCTTGGCGGGATGGCGAGGGGCGCCTGCACGCGGCGCCCGGCGCCTGCCCGCACTTGGGAGCACCACTGTGCCGGGGCGCCGTCGACTCGGGGAGACTGGTGTGCCGCTGGCACGGTCTGGCCCTGGGGCCGGACGGGTTCCCGGGGTGGGAGCCGTATCCGGCCTACGACGACGGGACGCTGGCGTGGGTCCGTCTGGACCGGGCCGGCGGCGAAGAACCGCTCCCCCGCCCCGTCCTTCCCGAACGGCCCGCGCCCGCCACCACGCTCACGGCGGTGGAGAGCCTGGCGGGGCGCTGTGAACCCGAGGACGTGGTGGCCAACAGGCTCGACCCCTGGCACGGGTCGTGGTTCCACCCCTACTCCTTCGTGGGCCTGCGCGTCACCGAGACGGCGTCGGGAAGCGGCCCGGACCCCGACCGGATGGTCGCGGAGGTGGCGTTCAAGGTCGCCGGCCGGTGGGGGGTGCCCGTCCGGGCCGCGTTCAGCTGCCCGGAGCCGCGCACCGTGGCCATGCACATCATCGAAGGCGAAGGAGAGGGAAGCGTCGTGGAGACCCACGCCACCCCGCTGGGCGTTCGCGACGGCGTCCCCTCGACAGCGGTCATCGAGGCGATCGTCGCCTCCTCCGAGCGGCCCGGTTTCGCCCTGGCCGCACGCGCCGCGCCGGTGGTGCGCCCCCTCATGCGTGCGGCGGCCCGACGCCTGTGGCGGGACGACCTCTCCTACGCGGAACGGCGCTACGCGCTGCGGACGTCGGGCCGGTGGCCCGGCTGAACCCCGGAGCGCCCCCAGCGGGCCAGCGTCCGCATCGGCGCCCAGCGCCCCCGGCGGGGCACGCTCCAGAGCCGGTGACCGGGCAGGCCCCAACCGGCCAGCAGCTCGTTGGCGGCCATCAGCCCGCTGGTCGCGGCACGCTCCATGAGGGCGACCGGGAGGTCCACCCGAACGTGGTCGCCCGCGACCACCAGCCACGGGTCAGGGGTGACAGGGGCCAGCCGGTGCTCATAGCCGCCCGGCGGGAAGAGAGCGCAGTCCGCGCGCAGTTCGTGGCGCTGGTCGACGATGGCCGCGCGCGCGGTCTCCGGGAAAACCCGATGCAGTTGGGCGATCAGCCGTTGTCGCTCGATGCGCTCGTCGCACGATTCCGGCAGCGCGTAGGCGTGGAGTTCCACGACCGACCCGCCCGTGCGTCGCGCCCACAGGGCGGCCTCGTCCTCGAAGCGCTCCAGCACGCTGATGTTGTCGAGTGTGGGGTAGCCGGCGGTCCCGAGAAAACCGGGGCGCTCGGCGCGGACGGGGCGGTTCAGCCAGAGCCGGCTCACCAGGAAGGGCGGGGCACTGGGCAACCCGAGAGCCCGGCGGCGCCACTCCTGCCCGCCCAGGGCGGGAGAGCCGGCGGTCAGGTCCCGCAGGCCGGCGACGTCTGTGGCAAGGACGACGGCGTCGAACTCCTCGGCGGCCTCGCCCCCCGAGTGGACGGCGAAGCGGTGCCGCTCCCCCGGGGCGATCCGGGATACGGGGGTCGAAAGCCGTTGCCGCACGCCGTGGCGTGCGAGGTAAGCGGACCAGGGATTCCAGAGCGCTTGGGGAAAGGGCGCGTTGGCGACGTCGAACAGCAGGCCCTCGCTGGAGCCCAGAAAGTACAGGTGGAACATGACGGCGAGCTCGGCCGCCGAGAGCTGCGCCGGGTCGGCGAAGAAACTGCGGGAGAACACCTCGAAGGCCAGGTGCCGGGCGCGCGGAGGGAAGCGGATTGCTTCCAGGAGCTCAGGCGCGCCCCGGTGGTCCAGTCGTCGGTAGACGCCGGGGATGTCGACGTCCAGAAGCTGGAGGGCGGCGGCGATATTGACCCGGGCCAGTTCGCGGGCGGGAAAACTCCGGCTGCGCACCGCCAGCGCGAACGCATTCAGCGGTGGGGACGCGGGGAGCCCGGTGAAGCCGTCGCGAAGACCGTCCGCGTGCACGAGCGGGTAGTCGGGCAGAGGGCTCAGCATGCCCAGGTCGGGATCGAGGCGTGCCAGCAGCGCCCGCAGGTTGTAGTACTGGCGGAAGAAGGCGTGGAAACCGCGGCTCATCGTGGCGTCGCTGCCGTCAGCGAGGAGGGTCGGCCACCCACGTAGGCGCCCACCGATGTCGGCTTCGCGTTCGAAAACGGTGGTCGACACGCCGCGTTCGGACAGAGCCGTGGCCGCGGCCAGTCCCGCGATACCGCCTCCCACAACCGCCGCTCGCGGAACGGCGTCGGGCCGTTCGGCCCGGGGGGCGGCGGGGGCGACCTCCTCGGCGCGGAGGTCGGAGGGCGACCACGTCACCGGGAGCCAAAGGTCGAGGGAACCGTGCCGAAGAAGGTGTGCACGATGCCTCGCTGCCAGCCGCTCAACGCCAGGGTGCGGACGTTTTCCAGTCCCGCCGCGCGCATCCGCCGACGAAGACCCGCAGCACCGTCGAATTCGAGGACGCTGCGCCACAGGTAGCGGTACAGCTCGGATCGGCCGGTAACGACGCGCCCGAGGGGGATGATCACACCCCAGCACACCAGCGACCACACACCGCGCGCCGCGGCCGAGTCGGCGACGGAGTACTCATGCAGGACGATTCTGCCTCCGGGTTTGAGCACATCTCTCGCGGTCGCCAGAGTGGCATCGGGATCGGGGCAGTTGCGCAGCAGGTAGGCGGCGAACACCGCGTCCGAGGGACCGCCCAGATCGCCCGCGGTCAGGTCCTCGGCGCGGGCGTGCACGAAGCGGACCCGGGGACCCCAGGGCTTGGCGCGGGCCCGGGCGAGCATGCCTTCGGACGCGTCCACACCGATGATCTCGGCCCGGGGGAACTCGCGTGCCAGAGCAGCGGTGGAGGCCCCCGTGCCGCAACCGAGGTCGAGCACGCGAAGTCCCTCCCCGCCTCGCGGGAGTCCGAGCCTGCGCGCCGACACGCGCAAATGCCGGTGGTATCCCGGATTTGCCGCGACGAGGCGGTCGTACGACGCCGCGGCGTGGTCGAACTCGTCCCTGACCGCACCGGCCTTCATCCCGCGGACCGTCCTTGCCATGATCCTCCGAGTCGACGTGAAGAAAACCGGGCTCGGTGACAGGCTAACCGCCATGCGGGGATTCGACGTGATCATCGTCGGCGCCGGCGCGGCCGGTCTCAGCCTGGCCCACGCCGCCGCGCGGATCGTCATACCCGGCGTGGGCACACCGCAGATCGCCCTGGTCGAACCGCCGGCCGGAGCACCGCGCCCCAAGGACCGCACCTGGTGCTTTTGGGAACACGGCGCGGGCCCGTGGGACGAGGTCCTCGCCGCCCGGTGGGACAGGCTGGCGGTCCTCTCCCCCACGGGCGTCAGGCATGAGCAGGCGATCGGTCCCCAGTCCTATAAGATGCTCCGCTCCCGGGACTTCGAAGCCCACGTCCGCGCGGGTCTCGCGCCGAACGTCCACGAGTACGCAGCGACGGTCACGGCGATCGATGACGGCTTCGACCGCGCGACGGTACATGCGTCGCGGGCCGATGGTTCGCGGGTTTCGCTCCAGGCGCGCCGGGTCTTCGACTCCCGCCCGCTGTGCACGCCGCCGGCCGCACGTACGACGCTGCTGCAACACTTCCGCGGATGGTTCGTGCACACCGGCCAGGACGCCTTCGACCCCGGAACCGCGCTACTGATGGACCTGCGCACCGCACAGCCGCACCACGGCGTGTCATTCGGCTACGTGCTTCCTCTCTCGTCCCGGGAGGCGCTGGTGGAGTACACCGAGTTCACCCGCGAGGTCCTGGACGACGCGGGCTACGAAGCGGCTCTCCGCCGATATACCGGAGAGGTGCTCGGCCTGGAGGGCTTCACGGTGGCGGCCTCCGAGCAGGGGGTCATCCCCATGACGGACGGAAACTTCCCGACGCGGGCGGGTCGGTGCGTCTTCCGGCTGGGAGCGGCTGGCGGTGCGACCCGGCCGTCCACCGGATACACCTTCAGCGGTATCCAGCGCCAGGTCGCCTCGGTGGTGCGCTCCCTGGAACGCGGCCGGGTCCCGCTACCGCCGAGCCCCCACAAGCGGCGGCATCGGGCCATGGACTCCGTGCTACTGCGCGCCCTCGACTCCGGGCGCCTGGACGGCGCGGCGTTCTTCGCCCGACTCTTCGCGCGCAACGACATGCGCGAGATTCTGGACTTCCTGGACGGGCGGTCGGTGTTGGGGCGCGAGCTGCTCATGGGAGCGACCGCCCCCGTGGTGCCGATGTCGGTGACGGCTCTGGAGTGCGCGTTCCGTTCCTTGCGTCCGCTCCGCGGTACGCCCTGACGATCCGGGGCCCGGGGCGGAGGTCTTCTGCCGACGGCACGACCGACCGGCGGCCGGTGCCGTTCGATCGCCGCCTGCGCCGACCGGGACCGTTCGATCCGTCCGGTGCATCACCGCCGGGTCACCGTGATCGACAGGACCGCCCCAGCAGACAGGCGCGGAGATCACGGACGATCGGTAGCAGTCGGCCTGGGCGCCGCCCTGGTGGGTGTTGCCAACCGTCGCACGGCAGATAGCGGCCGGTCCACATACCGGCCGATTCGCCAGCCGACACAACGACGTGTAGAAAAACCAACGTCACCGACCGGATCGACGGATCGATATTCGTAGGCGTGTGGCCGCATGACCCGTTCCATTTTCCGATCGAGCTTCCGTTCCCGTCGTTCGATAGAAGGCGGCGACAGCTGTGCCGGACATCGCTTTCTTCCAGAACTCTCCGGTCATATATGTGCACCCAACGTAGCGACCCGCGACAAGTTTTGGGCGAAAGCCGCTGGATTCGCCGGGCGAGGTCTTCCATAGGGCCGGGCGGCCCCGTTCGCGTTCCTCGCGCGACTGCTACGCTGCCGGACCGCGGATACCGAGATTCCCGAGGATTGACATAGAAAGGCTAAACAACATATGGACGTGCGGAGGTTCTCCCTGTATGGCGCAAGCGTGCTGGTGGCACTGACCACAGCGGTGGCGTGCGGCGGGTCCAGCGGGTCCAGTGGATCCACCGGTTCCAGCGGGTCCGTCTCCGGGGACAAGGTCAGGTGTACCAACGAAGACTGCACCGTCACCATCAGGGGTACCGGCAGCCAGGGGGACCTGGCGGATATCGACAACGTCGAGTATGACTATCGAATCGTCCTGAACAAGGACAAGAGCGCCGACGTGAGGGTCTCCCGGGAAAGACGCGGGAGAGAAGACGCCGAGGCGGAAGCCACAGTGAAACCGGGGAAATCCGCCAAGTTGGAAGGCTACAGGGTCGAATACGTTTCCAACTCCAAGAACGTCGCCAAGTTCGAGTTCAAAGGCCCGAAGTAAGCACCGCTGACGGTAGCGACGCGATACGGGCGCAGTAGATGCGCTCGGCGGATGAGAAAGGGGCCCTCGCGGGCCCCTTTATGTGCTTCCACCCTGGTGAGGTCAGGCGACGAGAGACTCGGTGAGCCAGGTTTCCAGCGCGCGGGCGGTAGCCTCGGCGTGTTCTTCCATCATGGTGAGGTGGTCGCCGGGCACGTTGAGCACGGTGTGGGGCAGGTGCCAGGCGAAACGCCAGTTGGGGCCACCCAGGGGCTCGCCCGAGGGGTCGGTGACCGGGCCTTCCGGACGGACGAGGAGGGTCGGAGTCGTGATGGGTTCCGGTTTCCAGGTGGCGAACATGCGCAGATAGCCGCCCATGGCGGTGACGCGGGCGGTGTCCATCAGGCCGAGTTGCTCTTCGCGGTGCAGCACGGCCGTCTCGATGATGGGCAGGGTCTCGGGGGCGTCGGGGAGCGGGGTGTCAATCAGGACGACCGCCCGCGGGTACACCCCGCGCGCTTCCAGCCGGGCGGTCACGGCGTGGGCGATCCAGCCGCCCGATGACCTGCCGACCAGGGTGAAGTCGGGTTGGCCGGTTTCACCGACGCAGCTGAGGACAGCGCGGACCTGAGCTTCGATTGCGACATCGGCGTCTTCCGGCAGGCGTTCACCAGGCCGGAACCCCGGCTCGGGCAGGACGGTGACGTCGCGGACCCCGCGGAAGGGAGCCGCGAAGCGCGCGTACTCCTGACTGCCGGAGATCATCACCAGCGAGGCGAAGCAGAGCAGGGCGGGGTGGGCGTCGCCGTGTGCCAGGCGCACCGGCGCGGGTGGTCCGTCGGGGGCGCCGTCGTAGCCGAATGTGGGGCGGACCTGGGCAGCGGCCTCGATCATGCGGATGCCCTCCTCGATCCGGCCCAGTCGGCAGGTCTGCCGGAACAGGTCGAGGAGACCGTCGGGGAGGCCGGTGCCGTCCGGAGGGGTCTCTGTGTCCGCTGTCGTGGGGCTGTTGGGGTGGGCTGAACTTCCTTCTGGCCGCGAACCGGTGCGCGCGAGTTCTCCGGCCAGGTAGCCAGCGAGGTCCTTGGGGGAAGGGTAGGTGAAGATCAGCGCCGGCGGAAGCCGGAGTCCGGTGGCGGCGTTGATCTGGTTGCGGAGTTCGACCGCGGTGAGGGAGTCGAAGCCGACCTCCAGGAACGCGCGTTCCGCGTCGATCTGCTCGGCGTCGGGGTGGCCGAGGACGTTGGCGGCCCGCGCCCGCACAAGGTCGGTGAGGACCTGTTCAGCCTCGTTCGGCGTCAGCCCGGCGACACGCTCGCGCAGCGCCTTCGCGTCGCTGCCCGCCGACCCGGAGGCCCGTCGGCGGGGCGGCCGGACCAGGCGACGGAACAGCGGGGGCACCTCTCCCGTCCGGGCCGCACGTCCGCGCACGCCGCGGAGATCCAGTGGCAGCGGCACCATGTGCGGCAGCCCGCTGCGCAGTGCGGTGTCCATGTGCGCCAAGCCCTGCTCGGTGTCGAGGGGGCCGGCCATCCCCATCCGCGTCATCCGGTTCAGGTCGGTGGCATCGAGGTGGCCGGTCATTCCAGTGCGCTGGGCCCACAGCCCCCAGGACAGTGAAGTCGCGGGGAGGCCAGCGGCTCGGCGGTGGTGTGCAAGGGCGTCCAAGAAGGCGTTGGCCGCGGCGTAGTTCGCCTGGCCGGGGGCTCCCAGAAGTGCGCCCGCGGACGAGAACATCACGAAGGCGGCGAGGTCCGTGCCCTCGGTGAGTTCGTGCAGGTTCCACGCGGCATCGATCTTGGGGCGGGTGACCCGGTCGATCCGCTCAGGGGTGAGCGAACTGAGGACACCGTCGTCGAGGACACCGGCGATGTGGACGATCGCGGACAGCGGGTGTTCCGCAGGGACGCTGTCGAGTACGCGCGCGATCGATGGCCGGTCGGCGACATCGCAGGCCGCGAAGGCGACCTCGGCTCCCAGGCCGGTGAGGTCCGCGGCGAGCTCGGCGGCTGCCGCGCTCCTGCCCCCACTGCGGCCGATCAGCAGCAGGTGCCGAACACCGTGGGAGGCGACCAGGTGCCGGGCGACCTGCCCGCCGAGTGTCCCCGTTGCGCCGGTGATCAGTACCGTTCCGTTGGGGGGAAAGGCCGGGAGAGACTCCTCCTCGTCAGCACCCGGCCGTTGCCCCGCCGTGGCTTCGACCGCGGTCGCGGAACCGTTGGACGCTAGGGCACGCGACGTCTGGCCCGACACATCTCGTGCCAGCGTGGGGCGGGCTAGTCGCGGTGCCAGCAGCCGGCCGTCGCGGAGGGCGATCGCCGGCTCCCCACTGGCGACGGCGCCAGGGAGGAGGGGCAGCGCGGCCTCGACATCGTCGACGTCGATGATGATCAGTCGGCCCGGGTGCTCAGTCTGGGCCGTACGGATCATTCCCCAGAGGGGAGCGTGAGCGAGATCGGCGACCTGGTCGTCCGTCTGGGCCGCCACTGACCCACTGGTGACAATGACCAGCCGGGTGTCTTCGAGACGCTCGTCGTCCAGCCAGCGGTGCAGCACGTCGAGCATCGAGTGCAGGGCGGCACGTGCGCCGTCGGCGGCCCCGCATGGCCGACCCGGCTCGGGCAGGCAGGGCAGCAGCACTACCTCTGGCGCCGGTGCCCCGGAGTCGATCGACTCCCGCACGGCGTGGACATCGGGGTGGACCGTGACGCGGTGGCTGGCGGAGCTGAGGGGCCCGTTTCCCGTGGGGTCGAGGAGAGCCCACTGGTGTGGCGTGTTCGTCTCCGGGGCGTCGGACAGCGGCGCCCAGTCCAGGACGAAGAGGTCGTCAGCTGTGTCCGACGCGGTGTCGGCCATGCGGCTGGGGTCCATCGGCCGCAAGGTCAGGGCACCGACCGTCACGACGGGTGCGCCGTCGGGATCGCTGGCGGTCAGCGTGAACGCACTGGGACCGGTGGGCGAGATCCGCACCCGCAGGTCGGTGGCTCCGTCCGCGTGCAGACTGACATCCGACCAGGAGAACGGAAGGGCGATGGCCCCGTTCGCGTCGGCGCCGTTGGCGATGGCGATGCCGTGCTGTGCCGCATCCAGGAGCGCGGGGTGGAGGCCGAAGGGGGTGGCTTCGGCGTGGCGCTCGCTGGGCAGTCGCACCTCGGCATAGATCTCGTCGCCGGCCCCCCACGCCGCGCGCAGGCCGTGGAAAGCGGGTCCATAGTCGTATCCCATCGCTGCGAGCCGCTCGTAGGCGCCGTCCACATCGATGGGCCGGGCGTTGGGGGGTGGCCAGGTGACGGGTGTGGGCGCCGGGGGAACCCTGTGCGCGCTCAGCTCCCCTTCGGCGTGCAGGGTCCAGGGGGCCTCGGTATCCCGGGACATCCGGCCGGGACGGGAATGGACGCTGACGGCCCGGCGGCCGTTGGCGTCGGCGGGCCCGACCGTGACCTGTACTGTGGTGGCCCCTTCGGCCGGGATCGCCAGGGGGGTGTGGAGGGTCATCTCATCGAGGTGCCGCGTGCCCGTGTGGTCGCCCGCGTAGAGCGCGAGGCCGACCATGGCGGTGCCGGGCAGCAGGACGGTGCCATCAACAGCGTGGTCGGCGAGCCAGGGGTGGCTGCGAAGGGAGATTCGGCCGGTGAACAGGGTTCCTCCCGCGCCGGGGAGAGGGATCACGGTGCGCAGGAAGGGATGGTCGACCGGTGCGCCACCGTCGGCCGCGCCGCCAATGCGGGCCTCTTCACTGTCGAGCCAGTAGGTGCGGTGTTGGAAGGGATAGGTGGGCAGGTCCACCTGGCGCCCCTCACCCCCGCCGATGGCCGGGGCCCAGTCAATCGGGGCGCCGTGCACCCACGCCTCGGCCACGGACGCCAGGAACGGGGCCCACCCGCCCTCGCCGCGGCGCAGGGAGCCCACCGCCGCGCCGGGCGCGTCGGCCTCGGCAAGGGTGTCCTCGACCGCGCCGGTCAGCACGGGGTGCGGGCTGGCCTCGATGAACAGGCCGTACCCGGCGTCGACCATGGCGCGCACGGCCGGGCCGAACCGGACGGGGTTGCGCAGCGCCCGGTACCAGTAGTCCGCGTCGAGGGGGGCGCCGCCCAACGGACCGCCCACGAGGGTAGAGAAGAAGGGGATGTCGGGCTCGCTGGGACGGAGCCCCTCCAGAGCGTCGGCGATCTCGCCACGTGCCGCCTCGACCGCTGGAGTATGGGAGGCGTAGTCGACGCCGATGCGGTGGGCTTGGATCCCCTCGCTGGCGCACCGCTCCAGCAGGTCGTAGACGGCGGCGGGATCGCCCGCAGCGACCGTGGACGACGGGCCGTTGATGGTAGCGATGTGCAGGCGGCCCGGCCACTCCTCCACGAGGCGAGCGGCGGCGTCCTCCGACAGCGCCAGCGAAACCATCCCACCGGTCCCCGCCAAGGCACGCACCGCCCGGCTGCGCAGCGCGACAACCTTGGCGGCATCCTCCAGGGTCAGCGCCCCGGCCACACACGCCGCGGCGATCTCCCCCTGGGAATGGCCGACCACCGCCGCAGGACGCACACCCAACCACTCCCAGGTACGGGCGAGCGCGACCATCATCGCCCACAGCATCGGCTGCACCACATCCACACGGTCCCGCGGTGGCCCACCCGGGGCGTCGCGCAGCGCGTCAAACAGCGACCAGCCGGTGAACGGCTCCAGCGCCGCCGCGCACGCCTCCATCCGCTCGCGGAACACCGCCGAGGACTCCAGCAGCTCCACGCCCATGCCCGACCACTGCGCCCCCTGTCCGGGGAACACCAACACGGGCCGGTCGGCCGGACCGATAGGGGCGCGGCGCCGGACCACACCCGGTGCCGACCGGTCATCAGCGATCGCCTCCAGCCCGCTGGCGAGCCCGTCGCGGTCGGAAGCCAGCACCACAGCACGGTGCTCGAAGGTGGCGCGGGTCGTCGCCAGCGACCAGGCACCATCAGCGGTCGCAATCCGCGGCTCGGCGTCAAGGGCCTCGCGCAGCCTCCGCGCCTGGGCACCCAGAGCCCCGCCGCTCTTCCCCGACACCACCCACGGCAGGGTCCGAGGGGTCGACCATTCGGCCTGGCGAGGGAGTGTGATCCCCGAGGTGGCGAGTTCCTCGGGTGCTTCTTCCAGGATCACGTGGGCGTTAGTACCGCTCATGCCGAAGGACGAAACCCCGGCGCGGCGCGGACGGCCGTCGCGTTCCCATGCGCGGGCCTCGGTCAGCAGCCGGACCGCTCCGGAGGACCAGTCCACCTCCGGGGTCGGCGCGTCCACGTGCAGCGTCGGCGGCAGTACCCCGTGACGCAGCGCCATCAGCATCTTGATCACACCGCCGACCCCCGCCGCCGCCACCGCATGACCGATATTCGACTTGAAGGAGCCCAGCCAGAGCGGGTCATCCGCGCTGTGTTCCCGGCCGTAGGTCGCGATCAGCGCGTTGGCCTCGATGGGATCACCCAGCCGGGTACCGGTCCCATGCGCCTCGACCGCGTCGATGTCCCCTGCCGACAACCCCGCGTCAGCCAACGCCCGAGCGATCACACGCTGCTGGGATGCCCCGTTGGGAACGGTGAGTCCACTGCTAACGCCGTCGTGGTTGACCGCGGTCCCGCGCACGACACCCAGGATCCGACGTCCGTTGGCCCGCGCATCGGACAGCCGCTCCAGCAGGAGCACCCCCGCGCCCTCGGCCCATCCCGTGCCGTCCGCAGCGGCGGAGAACGCCTTGCACCGACCATCAGGCGCCAGCCCCCGCTGACGGCAGAAGGCGGTGAAGGCTCCAGGGCCGGCCAGCACAGTCGCGCCTCCGGCCAGCGCCAGCGAGCACTCGCCCGCGCGCAGCGACCGCACCGCCAGGTGCAAGGCCACCAGCGACGACGAACACGCCGTATCCACGCTGATGGCCGGCCCTTCCAGACCGAAGGTGTGCGAGACGCGTCCCGCGGCGACGCTCGCCGCGTTGCCGGTCAGGAGGTGGGCGTCGACACCGCCGGCGGCTTCGTGCAGTCGGGGTCCGTAGTCCTGAGCGACCACGCCCAGGAACACCCCTGTGCCCGACCTCCGCAGTGACAGCGGATTGATCCCCCCGTGCTCCGCCGCCTCCCACGACGTCTCCAGGAGCAACCGCTGCTGCGGATCCATCGCCATCGCCTCACGCGGACTCACCCCGAAGAAACCCGCGTCGAATCCCCCCGCGTCCTCGACGAAGCCGCCTTCACGCACATACGACGTCGCCGCGAGATCCCCGTCCTGGCTGAAGAGTTCCTCCAGGTCCCAGCCGCGGTCGGTTGGGAATCCCCCAACTGCGTCCACACCGCCCGACACCACACCCCACAGGCCCTCCCCCGAGACGGCGCCTCCGGGAAAACGGCATCCGACGCCCACGACCGCCACCGGCTCCCCCGCCTTGTACAGCAGACGGCGGTTCTGCTCGCGGACCCGTTGCAGATCGGTGGTGACCTGCTTCAGTACGTCGCGGAGCTTGTCCTCGTTGGCCATCGCTGACGCACGTCTCCCCTCTGGTGTTCCAGTAGTGCGGTGGCTGGACGGTCAGGAGATCCCGAATTCCTTGTCGATGTAGGCGAGGAGTTCCTCGTCGGAAGCGTCACGGAGGTCGTTGACGGCGTCGACGGTGTGCGGGCCATGGACGGGGGCACTGTCACCGAGCCGGTCCAGTAGCGTGCGCAGGCGCGTCATGGCGGTGGAGCGGATGGTCTCGGGCAGGGCATAGGTGGCCAGAGCAGCCTCGATGCGCTCGACCTCGCGGAGCACGGATCCGCCTTCGTCCTGGGCGAATCGGTCGGCGAGGTGGCGGGCGAGTTCGTGGGGAGTGGGATAGTCGAATGCGACGGTGGTCGGCAGGTCCAGCCCGGTGGCCGCCCGGAGGCGGTCGCGGAGGCGCACCGCGCTCAGGGAGTCGCCTCCCGCTTGGAGGAATCCCCGGTGGTCGTCGATCTCGGCGGTGTCGGTGTGGCCGAGAACGGCTGCGGTGACCGCGCGAACGGTCGCCAGAAGCTCCCGTTCGCGTTCGGCGGGTCCGAGGGCGGCGAAGTCGGGGGCCTTGGGGACCGGGGCCGGTGCGCTATCGGTGGCACGGTTCGCCGTGGTACCAGTCGCGTCGAGCCAGTAGTGGCGGCGTTGAAATGCATAGGTCGGCAGATCCGTCCGCCGTGCCCCTGGGAACAGCGGGGCCCAGTCGACATCCACGCCCGACGCATACACGTCGGCCAATGCCCACACCCACTGTTCCGGTTCGGGGCGATCCGAATTCATGAGCGTGATCAACGCGGGGGTGTTCGGCCCTTCGTGGCTCGCGACCGTCTCCGCGGCGAGCCCGGACAGTTCACTTCCCGGTCCGAGTTCGATGAAGGTGGTGACCCCCTCGCCCAGCAGCCACCTCACACCGTCGCCGAATCGCACCGCTTCACGCGCCTGACGCACCCAATACTCCGCGTCACCCACCTCTCCCGCGGACAACAACCGTCCTGAAACCCCCGACACCACACCCACACCCAACTCGCCCCACGCGACAGCCTCCGCTGCCTCAGCCAGCTCGTCCAGCACCTCATCGACGCACGGTGAGTGGAACCCGCAGGCCACACGCAACCGACGCACCCGCGCCCCTCGACCGCGCCACGTCCTCTCGACCTCATCGACGCCACGCTCATCCCCCGAGACCACCACTGATGACGGACCGTTCACCGCCGCCACCACAACCCCCTCCGGCAACGACTCCGCTACCTGCTCCTCCGGCGCGCCGACCGCCACCATCGCCCCGCGCCCGACACGGCCCATCAACCGGCCTCGCGTGGCTACCAGCGCGCACGCATCGGCCAATGGCAGTCCCCCCGCCGCATGGACCGCCGCAAGCTCCCCCACCGAATGCCCCAGCAGGAGGTCAGGCCGCACTCCAAACGACTCCAGCAACCGGAACAGAGCCGTCTCCACCGCGAACAACGCCGGCTGCGTGTACTCGGTCAGATCGAGTAGCCCCGCATCCGCCGACCCCGACTCAGCGAACACCACCTCACGCAACGGCCGCCCCAACAACCCATCGAACCCCGCACACACCTCGTCGAACGCCTCCGCGAACGTCGGCCACGCCCGATACAACCCCCGCCCCATGCCTACGCGCTGTGCCCCCTGACCAGCGAACAGGTAGGCGGTCGTGGCGGTACCGCGAACGGCCCGACCTTGCAGGGACGCGATGCCAGGGGTTCCGCTGGAGAGTTCGTCAAGACCGCGCAGCAGATCCTCGCGCCCCGAGCCGACCACGACTCCGCGGTGTTCCAGGTGGGCTCGACCCGCCGCCAGCGACCACCCGATATTTGCGATGTCCGCGATGTCCGCGTCCTCGGGGACGCAGTCACGCAGCCGCTGAGCCTGGGCACGCAGTGCCGCCTCGCTGTGACCGGAGATGGGCCAGGCGAGGGTGCGCGGGGCGGAGGTAGGTGGAGAGCAGACGGTGACCGTGGTCCGTGTGTCGTCGGCGGGCGCTTCCTCGATGATGACGTGCGCGTTGGTACCGCTGATGCCGAAGGAGGAGACCCCGGCCCGGCGGGGACGGCCGTCGCGATCCCATACGCGGGCCTCAGTCAGCAGTTGGACCGTTCCGGACGCCCAGTCCACCTCCGGGGTCGGTGTGTCCACGTGCAATGTCGGCGGGAGCGTCCCGTGCCGCAACGCCATCAGCATCTTGATCACGCCACCGACACCCGCTGCTGCAACCGCGTGGCCGATGTTGGATTTGAGGGAGCCCAACCAGAGCGGAGCCTCCGCGGTGTGCCCACGTCCGTAGGTCGCCAGCAACGCGTTGGCCTCGATGGGGTCACCCAGACGGGTACCCGTGCCATGCGCCTCGACCGCGTCAACATCGGCGGGCCCCAGCCGGGCATCGGCCAGCGCCTCACGAATGACGCGCTCCTGCGCCGGACCACTCGGCGCGGTCAACCCATTCGAAGCACCATCCTGATTGATGGCAGTGCCGCGCACCACCCCCATGATCCGATGCCCCTTGGCCCGGGCATCGGACAGCCGCTCCAGCAGCAGCACGCCCGCACCCTCGGACCACCCTGTGCCATCCGCGGCTGCGGCGAAGGCCTTGCATCGGCCATCACGAGCCAACCCCCGCTGACGGCTGAACTGGATGTACATCCCTGGAGTGGCCATCACCGTGGCGCCTCCGGCCAGTGCGAGTGAGCACTCTCCCGTCCGCAGCGAACGCACCGCCAGATGCAACGCCACCAGCGACGACGAACAGGCGGTGTCGACGGTGACGGCGGGCCCTTCCAGGCCGAGGTTGTAGGCGACGCGGCCGGAAGCGACCCCCGCCATACCACCGGTGAGTGTCAGGTCGTCTAGCCCAGGCGGCGCATCGGCGACCCGGGGGCCGTAGTCCTGGGCGACCACACCCACGAACACCCCCGTCCCCGACCCCCGCAACGACAGAGGATCGATCCCCCCGGACTCCACCGCCTCCCACGACGTCTCCAACAACAACCGCTGCTGCGGATCCATCGCCACCGCCTCACGCGGACTCACCCCGAAGAACTCCGCGTCGAAGCATCCGGCATCGGCGATGAACCCCCCTTCACGAACGTAGGACGTCCCCGCAGAATCCGGATCCTGACTGAACAGCCCTTCAAGATCCCACCCGCGATCGGCAGGGAACCCTCCGAGCGCGTCCACACCTTCCGACACCACACCCCACAGGCCCTCCCCGGAGGTCACGCCCCCCGGAAAACGGCATCCGACACCAACCACCGCCACCGGCTCCCCGGCACGGTGCACCAAGCGGCGGTTCTGGTCACGCAGCCGTTCGTTCTCCTTGAGGGCGGATCGCAGCGCCTCGACCAGCGTCGTGTTGTCCATCTCCGTGTCAGCCTCCGTGGCCGGCAGGGCCGGTGCGGTCGCGGTGGTCGTCCAAGGCGAGGTTCACGAGATCCTCGGCCGCCATTCCGTCGATCGGGTCGTCGCTGTTGCGCGGGCGGGGGACAGCGTTGTCGGACGGATCAGCGGGGACACGGGCAAGGTCCAGTAGCGCGTCCAGCAGCCCGCTCGCGCGCAGGATGGCAGGCGGGATCTCCTCCAGGGCCTTGCGGGCCTCGTCCGTGGCCGTGTCCGACACGGTCGGCGGCTCAGGGGCATCGTTTTCCTCGGGGTGCAGTCGGGCGCTGAGCCACGAGCTCAGAGCACTGGGCGTGGGGTGGTCGAACAGCAGGCTGGCGGGGGCTCGGACACCGGTAGCGGCGGTGAGGCGGTTGCGCAGTTCCACGGAGGTGAGGGAGTCGAACCCCACCTCGGAGAACGGCCGGTGCGGCGGGATGCCGTCGGTTCCGGTGTGCCCCAAGACGGCAGCGGCCTCCGTGCGGACGAGGTCGAGTAGGAGGCGCTCCCGTTCCGCCTGGGAGACGGCCTCCGCCCACGGTGCCCGGGAGGCGGGCGCGGTGTGGGCGGCCGGGCGGTCCGGGAGCCCGAGCAGGCCGCGCAGCGGCGGGGGCGGCGGTTCGGCCGCCGAGAGCGGAGATGTGGTGTCGAGATCGGCGGGGACCAGGTGCGGGTGGCCGAACGACAGGGCAGCATCGAGCAGGGCCAGGCCGCGCTCGGTGGACATGGCCGCCAGCCCCAGCCGGGCGAGGCGGGCGCGGTCGATGTCACCGAGGTGGCCGGTCATGCCGCTGGACTGATCCCACAGTCCCCACGACAGGGACACGGCGGGCAGGCCCAGGGCGTGCCGGTGCCGGGCGAGCGCGTCCAGGGTGGTGTTGGCCGCGGCGTAGGCGCCCTGGCCCGGGCTGCCCAGCACGCCGAGGGCGGAAGAGAACAGCACGAAGGCCGCGAGATCACGGTTTTTGGTGAGTTCGTGCAGGTTCCACGCGCCGTCGGCCTTGGCCCGCAGCGTCCGGTCGAGCGCCTCGGCGGTCATGGACTCGGTCGGGGCGTCGTCCAGCACGCCCGCGGCGTGCACCACCGTCGTCAGGGGGTGGTCGTCGGGGATGGCGTCGAGCACCTCGGCCAGGCCGGAGCGGTCGGCGACGTCGCAGGCGGCCAGGGTGACGGTGGCACCGAGGGCGGTCAGCTCGGCGCGCAGCTCCTCGACGCCCGGGGCGTCGGGGCCGCGTCGCCCAACGAGCAGCAGGTGCCGTGCCCCGTGGGCGGTGACCAGGTGTCGGGCGACGAGAGCCCCGAGAGTTCCCGTGCCCCCTGTGATGAGGGTGGTGCCCCGCGGGTCGGGGGACCGGGGCACGGTCAGCACGATCTTACCGATGTGCTCGGCCCGCCTGAGGTGAGCGAACGCCTCGGGGGCGCGGCGTAGATCCCACACGGAGAGCGGCGGGCGGCCCAGTGGCGCCGCGACGAACAGCTCCGACAGGGTGCCCAGGAGTGTTTGGATGTGGTCGGGGGGCAGCTGGAGCAGGTCGATCGGATAGTAGGCGGCCTCGGGATGGGCGGCCGCCACCTCAGCGGGGTCGCGCACGTCGGTGCGGCCCATCTCGACGAATCGGCCGCCGGGGGCGAGCAGGCGCAGTGACGCGTCGGTGAGGTCTCCGGCGAGCGCGTTGAGGACGACGTCGACGCCGCGGCCCGCTGTGACGGCGCGGAACCGCTCCTCGAACTCCGGTGTGCGGGACGACGCGATGTGGTCGTCGTCGAGGCCCATAGCGCGCAGGGTCGGCCACTTGGAGGGGTGGGCGGTGGCGAACACCTCGGCCCCCACGTAGCGGGCGAGCTGGACGGCGGCGGTACCGACGCCGCCGGTGGCCGCGTGGATGAGCACCGTCTCGCCCTTGGTGAGCGCGCCGACTTCGACCAGCCCGTGGTAGGCGGTGAGGTAGGCGACGGGCACGGCGGCGGCCTGGGTGTCGGGCCATGTGTCGGGGACGGGGGCCAGACGGCGGTGATCGGTTACCGCGGTGGGCCCGAACGCACCGTCGAGGAGCCCCATGACACGGTCTCCCGGACGCAGCCCGGTGACGTCAGCACCGACCTCGGTGACGACCCCGGCCCCCTCGCAGCCAATGGTGCCGCCGCCGGGGTACATGCCCAAGGCGATGAGCACGTCGCGGAAGTCGAGCCCGGCCGCACGCACGGCCACGCGTACATCGGTGGGACCGAGAGGTGTCTCGGGAACGCTGACGGGCACCAGGCCGTCGACCGTGCCCGTACCGGTGGCTTCCAACCTCCATCCGGGGGTGGCGGGGAGTGCGGGCGCGGTGGCGGGGAGCCGCGCGAGCCTTGGGACCCGGCCGGTACCGCGGCGGACCGCCATCCGTGGCTCCCCGCCCCGCAGGAGCGCGGACAGGGCGGCCGGGGAGCGGGGATCGTCGTCCAGGTCGACCAACACGAACCGGCCCGGGTGCTCCGACTGGGCCGACGCGACGAGCCCCCACACCGCCGACTGCGCGGGGTCACAGACGTCCCCGGGTGCTGCCGTCACGCCGCCGCGCGTGATGACGGCCAGGGTGGTGTCGGCGAGTCGGGGGTCGGCCAGCCACTGCTGGACGGTGCGCCGCGCCCAGTGGGCGACCGCGTGCGTCGCGCGGGCGGGATCCGCGGAGCCGTCGGCGGCGACGTCCGGCGGGGCAGGGCACGCGGCCAGGGCGAGCGTCGGCGCGGGCGTGCCGTGGCCGATGGCCTCCGCCAGCGCGGTGGGGTCGGGGTACGCTTCGGCGCGCGCTCCCGGGAGCGGTGCGGTGCCGCCGAGGGCCGCCACCCCCTCGATGTCCGCCTCCTGAGGGACGGCCATGGGGTCCCAGTCGAGGTGGTAGAGGGAGTCGGCCGGGCGGCCCAGGGAGGAGAGCCAGTGGGAGGGGGCTTCCCGCAGCTCCAGGTCGGCGGTGAGGACCGGCAACCCGGCGGGGTCGGCGGCGTGCAGGGCCACGGTATCCGGTCCGGTGCGGCGCAGCCGGACCCGCAGCTCCCGCGCGCCGACGGCGTGCAGCCCCAGGTCGCTCCAGCGGAACGGGACCAGCAGGCCCCGCTCGACGGGCGCGTCGAGAAGGACGGCGTGCAGCGCGGCGTCCAGCAGCGCCGGGTGCAGGCCGTAGTCCTCGGGATTGCCCACTGTCTCCGGAGGCAGGGCGACGTCGGCGTAGAGGTCGGCGCCGCTGCGCCAGGCCGCCCGCAGTCCGCGGAACGCGGTGCCGTAGTGGTAGCCGCGCTCCGCCAGGCGTGCATAGGCGTCATCGAGGTCGACGGGCGCGGCGTCCCGGGGTGGCCAGGCGCCGGACAGGGGTTCGGGATGCGGCTCACCGGCGCTCAGGACACCCGTGGCGTGGCGGGTCCAGGGGCCGTCGCCGCTAGCGCGGGAATGCATGGTGAACGGGCGCTGCCCATCGGCACCGGGCCGCTCCACGGTGATGCGGAGCCGGACGGGGGCGTCGCTCGCGAGCGGAAGCGGGGCGACCATCACCAGTTCGCGTATTCGGCGGTGGCCGACCCGGTCGCCGGTCTGCAGGGCGAGCTCGGCGAAGCCGCTGCCGGGGAACAGCGATGTGCCGCACACCGTGTGGTCGGCGAGCCAGGGGGCGGCGTGCGGTGACAGTCCGGCGGTGAGCACCGTACCGTCGTCGGCGAGGTCCACGGCGGCACCCAGCAGGGGGTGGTCCAGGGAGTCGACACCGAGGGACGCGGCGTCGGGGGCGCCGGTGGCGGACGGCAGCCAGTACCGCTCGCGCTGGAAGGGGTAGGTCGGCAGGTCGACGGGGTGGGCGCCGCTTCCGGGGACGGCCGGGGTCCAGTCGACGGGAGCGCCGTGCACATAGGCATCGGCGGCCGAGGCCAGGAACCGATCCCACCCGCCCTCGCCGCGGCGCAGGGAGCCCACCGCCGCGCCGGGCGCGTCGGCCTCGGCAAGGGTGTCCTCGACCGCGCCGGTCAGCACGGGGTGCGGGCTGGCCTCGATGAACAGGCCGTACCCGGCGTCGACCATGGCGCGCACGGCCGGGCCGAACCGGACGGGGTTGCGCAGCGCCCGGTACCAGTAGTCCGCGTCGAGGGGGGCGCCGCCCAACGGGCCACCGAGCAGCGTGGAGAAGAAGGGAACGACGGGTTCAGCGGGGGTGAGCCCTGCCAAGGCGTCGGCGATCTCGCCACGTGCCGCCTCGACCGCTGGAGTATGGGAGGCGTAGTCGACGCCGATGCGGTGGGCTTGGATCCCCTCGCTGGCGCACCGCTCCAGCAGGTCGTAGACGGCGGCGGGATCGCCCGCAGCGACCGTGGACGACGGGCCGTTGATGGTAGCGATGTGCAGGCGGCCCGGCCACTCCTCCACGAGGCGAGCGGCGGCGTCCTCCGACAGCGCCAGCGAAACCATCCCACCGGTCCCCGCCAAGGCACGCACCGCCCGGCTGCGCAGCGCGACAACCTTGGCGGCATCCTCCAGGGTCAGCGCCCCGGCCACACACGCCGCGGCGATCTCCCCCTGGGAATGGCCGACCACCGCCGCAGGACGCACACCCAACCACTCCCAGGTACGGGCGAGCGCGACCATCATCGCCCACAGCATCGGCTGCACCACATCCACACGGTCCCGCGGTGGCCCACCCGGGGCGTCGCGCAGCGCGTCAAACAGCGACCAGCCGGTGAACGGCTCCAGCGCCGCCGCGCACGCCTCCATCCGCTCGCGGAACACCGCCGAGGACTCCAGCAGCTCCACGCCCATGCCCGACCACTGCGCCCCCTGTCCGGGGAACACCAACACGGGCCGGTCGGCCGGACCGATAGGGGCGCGGCGCCGGACCACACCCGGTGCCGACCGGTCATCAGCGATCGCCTCCAGCCCGCTGGCGAGCCCGTCGCGGTCGGAAGCCAGCACCACAGCACGGTGCTCGAAGGTGGCGCGGGTCGTCGCCAGCGACCAGGCACCATCAGCGGTCGCAATCCGCGGCTCGGCGTCAAGGGCCTCGCGCAGCCTCCGCGCCTGGGCACCCAGAGCCCCGCCGCTCTTCCCCGACACCACCCACGGCCGCACGGTGTCCCCAGCGCCCGCCTCCGGCACGGTGCGGGTGGTTTCCTCTTCGGCGTCCGCGTGTTCCAGCACCATGTGGGCGTTGGTGCCGCTGATACCGAACGACGAGACGGCCGCGCGACGCGGGCGGCCGGGGGCGTCCCAGGAGACATGCGAGGTGAGCAGCGAGATGCCGCCCGCCGACCAGTCGACGTGGGGGGTTGGTGCGTCGACGTGCAGGGTGGGCGGCAGCGTACCGTCGCGCATCGCCATGACCATCTTGATCACGCCGCCAACACCGGCCGCGGCCTGGGTGTGGCCGATGTTGGACTTGAGGGAGCCCAACCAGACCGGAGCCTCAGCAGAATGTTCCCGGCCGTAGGTCGCGATCAGCGCGTTGGCCTCGATGGGATCACCCAGCCGGGTCCCCGTCCCGTGGGCCTCGACCGCGTCGACGTCCGCGGGGGTCAGCCGGGCGTCGGCCAGCGCCTCGCGGATGACGCGCTCCTGAGCGGGACCGCTGGGTGCGGTCAACCCGTTCGAAGCACCATCCTGGTTGATGGCGCTACCGCGAATGAGCGCGAGAACGCGGTGGCCCCGGCGCCGGGCCTGGGAGAGGGGTTCGAGGAGCAGAACACCGACCCCTTCGGCCCAGGCCGTGCCGTCGGCCGCGGCGGCGAAGGCCTTGCACCGCGCGTCGGAAGCCAGGCCCTGCTGGCGGCTGAACTCGGTGAACATGCCGGGGCCGGACATGACCGTGGCGCCCCCGGCCAGCGCGAGGTCGCAGGAGCCGCTGCGCAGGTCACGGACGGCGAGGTGCAGGGCCACCAGCGACGACGAGCAGGCGGTGTCGACGGTGACGGCGGGCCCTTCCAGGTCGAGGGTGTAGGCGATCCGGCCGGAGAGCACGCTGCCCGTTCCACCGGTGAGCATGAGTCCTTCGACGTCGCGCGGAGCCTCGTGCATCCGCGGACCGTAGTCGGGCGACATGGCGCCGACGAACACGCCGGTTCGGCTGCCCCTCAGGGCAACGGGGTCGATTCCAGCGCGTTCGAGCGCTTCCCAGGAGGTTTCCAGCAGCATGCGCTGTTGCGGGTCCATGGCCAGGGCCTCGCGGGGGCTGATACCGAAGAACCCGGCGTCGAACTCGGTCGCCCCGTGCAGGAATCCCCCTTCGCGGACGGCGCTGCGGCCCGACGTGTCGGGGCCGCCGCCGAAGAGTCGCGAAAGGTCCCATCCGCGATCCTCGGGGAAGGGGCAGATGCCGTCCGCCCCCGTGGAGACCACTCGCCACAGGTCCTCTGGACTGCTGACCCCTCCGGGATAGCGGCACGCCATGCCCACGATCGCGATGGGCTCGGGATCGTCGTGGGGTTCGGCCTCGGCGGCGGGGCGGTCCGCGGCAGATGTGAGGGTGGGACCGGCCGGTTCGGTTTCGGGTGCCGGCGCGGGAGCGGGGACCGTGTCCGGTTCGCCGAGCGCGGGCACCTGACAGGCCAGGTAGCGGGCGAGGTGGGCCGGGGTGGGATGGTCGAAGGTCAGGGTGTCGGGCAGGGACAGCCCGGTGACGTCCTGCAGGCGTTCCCCGAGGTCGACGGAGTCGAAGGAGTCGAAGCCGAGGTCGGTGAAGGTGAGGTCGGGGTCGACGTCCTCGGGGCCGGAGTGCCCCAGCAGGTCGGCGGCCGTCGACCTGACGAGATCAAGGGCGCCGCGATAGTGCGCCTCCTCAGCGGGGGTGGGCGCCGCTGGCGCGGTCTCGGAAGCATCCGGTTGGGGGATGGCGGCGGCTGGGGGTGGTGCGGGGGCGACGGCCCGCTCGTCCGAGTGCCGGGGCAGCCAGTGGCGGCTGCGCTGGAAGGCGTAGGTGGGAAGGCTCAGGCGGGGGCGGGGGCGCTCCGATGGTCCGCTGTCGGCCGGGAGGATTCGGTCCCAATCGATCGCGACGCCGGTGGCGTGCAGTTCGGCGAGGGCGGCCATCACGTCGGCGGGTGCGCTGCGGTCCGTGCCGCTCGCCCTCGCGTCGACGATGGGGCCGGGAGGCGCGCCGTCGCGAATCGGCGCGGGTGTGCCACTACCTCCGAGGGCCAGGACGACGGTAGCCCCCAGCTCGTGCAGGCAGCGTAGGGCGCGGGAGGTGTCGACACCATCGCGACGGGCTTCCCGGGCATGGTCCAGCCAGTAGTCACTGGAACGCACCACGTCGGTGACAAGACCGCCCACTTGAGCGGACACCAGCGGGACGCGCGGCGGCCACGACGCGCACCGGGAGGCGCGCCGCGCGAAGTCTTTCATGTCGCGACTCATGGCGGAGGCCGCGTTTTCCGGCGCACTGGCGAGGCGGCCGCGGGCGGCCACCAGGAGGGCGGCGTCGGCCAGGTCCAGCACCCCGGCGACGTGCGCAGCCGTGATCTCGCCAAGGCCCGCGCCGGTTACGAAGCCGGGAGCCACGCCCCACTCCTCGAACTGCCGGAACAGTGCGACGTCCAGGGCGAACAGGGCCGGCTGGATGTTCTCGCGGTCGGGAGCGGCATCACCGTCGAGCACGGCGCGCACCGATGAGCCCAGGCGGGAACCGAGTGCCCGGCAGGTGCCGTCGAGGGCGCGGGCGAAGACGGGGAACGCGGCGCTCAGCTCGGGGCTCACCCGCGGGCCGCGGGTGGTGGACCCGGTGAACACGACCCCGACCTTGGGTTCGGGGGTCGCGGTGCCGCGCACCACACCGGGCGCCGGTTCCTCGGCGGCCAGCGCTTCCAGCCCGCGCAGGAATTCGTCGCGGTCCGCGGCGACCACGGCCGCCCGGTGGCGGAACGCCGTACGGGTGGTGGCCAACGCGCGGGCCACCTGGCCCACCTCGGTGTCCGGGTGGCGCTCGACGTGGTCGCGTAGCCGCGCGGCCTGGTCGCGCAGCGCCTCTGCGGTGAAGCCGGACACCACCCAGGGCACGGGCGCGCCGATCGGTGGACGGGCCGGGACCCGCGCGGTCGGGGCGGGGAGGTGCGGCGGCTCGGCGAGCAGCACGTGGCAGTTGGTCCCGCCCATTCCGAACGAGCTCACCCCCGCGACCAAGGGGTGGCCGGGGCGCGGCCACGGGCCCGTGGCTGTCTGCACGCGCAGGTTCAGGTCGTCCAGGGGAATACGCGGATTGGGCGTGCTGAAGTTGAGGCTGGCGGGAAGCCGACGGCGGTGGATACTCAGCACGGTCTTGATCAGTCCGGCGATCCCCGCCGCGCCCTCCAGGTGCCCGATGTTGGTCTTGACCGAGCCGACCGGCAGCGACGTGCCCGAGGCGCGAGCGGAACCGTAGGCGTCGCCCAGGGCGGCGGCTTCCACGGGGTCGCCCACCGGCGTGCCGGTCCCGTGGAGTTCCACGTATTGCACGTCGGCGGGGTCGGTGCCCGCCTGGACGCAGGCGCGGCGGACGACCTCGGCCTGGGCCGCGGCGCTGGGCACGCTCAGGGCGTCGGTGGCGCCGTCGTTGTTGACGGCGCTGCCGCGGATCACGCAGTAGATGGGATCGCCGTCGGCGAGGGCGCGGTCGAGCGGCTTGAGGACGACGGCGCCCCCGCCTTCGCCGCGGACGTAGCCGTTGGCACGAGAGTCGAACGTGTAGCAGCGGCCATCGGGGGACAGCGCCCCGAATTTCCAGGTGGTGACGCCGCTCTCGGGCGCGAGGATCAGGCTGACCGCGCCCGCGATGGCCACATCGGATGTGCCCCGGACCAGGCTGTCGACCGCCATGTCGACGGCGACGAGGCCGGACGCCTGTCCGGCGTCGACGGTCATGCTGGGTCCACGCAGACCGAGGGTGTAGGAGAGGCGGTTGGCGATGATGCCGCGGTGCAGGCCCGTGGCGGTGTGGCGGGTGATGGCCTCGTCGCCCTCGCGGTGCAGGAGGGTGGCGTAGTCGTCGGCGAAGGCCCCGGTGAACACGCCGGTGTCGCTGTCACGCAGGGACGCGGGGACGATTCCGGCGTCCTCCAGGGCTTCCCAGCCCAGCTCCAGCATGAGGCGCTGCTGGGGGTCCATAGCGGCGGCCTCGTGCGGGGCGATGTGGAAGAATCCGGCATCGAAGCCGTCGACCCGCTCCAGGTAACCGCCCCAGCGGACCGGTGGCCTGCCGTGGGTGGCGCGGTCGGCGGGGATCTCGCGAATGGCGTGCCGCCCCTCATCGAGCATCCGCCAGAACTCCCCCGGATCAGGCGCGCCCGGGAACCTGCAGGCGACGCCGATGACCGCCACCTCACGACCGGTCCTATCCCCGAAGTCCGCCCTACCCGGTTGAGAAACGTCCAGACCCACGTCGATCCTCTCCCCCCTTTGCTGTTGACAACCACCGACCCGACCCACCGTCGGCACGGGAGCATGCGCATTACGCCCGTTTTCGACACGAGTCGCTAGCTGTGAACAATGGCGCTCCGTTGTGTCTGCTTTCCTACGAAAAGGGAAACAGCAGTGTCCCTCTGTGGAACGTCCATGCTCTCGCGCGCGACCCCTGTGTCATGCGCGGGCCGGGATCCGATCCGGCAGCACGACGCTTGCATGCCGCGCGAATCGGCGTGGAGAACCGGCCGGATCTCCACATCTGGACAGCGCATCCCGGAATCCGCTGGTGAACGTGGCTCCTCGGGAAACGGCGCCCAGGGGTAGGGGTCGGAGAGACACGGCTAGGAACAAAAAGAACATCACCATAAACTACGGGCAGCACAGGACGCAACATAAATCTCTTGGGCGACGACATCCCAATGATCGTAACTCCCGTGCATAAGCACGGCAATACGCAAATTCATTTAGGTCACGGGAGATGATCGCGGAAACCTGGGATTACGGTCCCAGTGTGACGCATGTTGCACGAGAGACGAAGCGGCCTGGATGCTTCGTGGAAAGCATCCAGGCCGCGACCTGCGAACACATATAATCGACAGAGAATTTTAGGATTCGTGCCGGGCCGAAAGTTCGGCCAGGTAAGCGCGCGCGCCTTCGGGGTCATAAAGCCATTCGCGGTAGCTGGACGGGTTGTTCCAGCCCTGGATCCAGCGATCGCCAGCTTCCCGGTACATCGCCGCGGCGCCGAGGACCTCGTTGAAGAACTCCGGGGGTTCGCTCTCCCAGTAGGAGGACACGGTCTCGGCCCACAGCTCGGCGTCGTAACCGTACTTCCAGAACCTCTCGAACATGCTGTTGAGGAACTCGGCGTCGAAGGGACGATCGCCGTGCTCCAGGATGCTCTGCAGGTAGCTCTTCGCGCAGCGGGTGGAGTTGTTCCACCCCTGTCCGGCAAAGGGATCGGACGTGATCACGACGTCAGCGATACCCAGAACGTGGCCGCCTGAGGGAAGTTGAGCCACCGCCTTTCGCACCTGCGGGGTGAGAGTCTTGATGAGCGTGCTGTTGTCGTCGACCAGCTCGGCGTCCTGCACCCGCTCGTAGTACTCGGGGGTGTTGCGGCGGAGCAACTCCACCATCCGCCGCCACAGCTCGTCGGGGGTGGGCTTGTCGATCCAGGCGCCGATAGGGCCGGCGAGCTTGTCACCGATGAACAAGGAGTGGCAGGGACCCTCCGCGGTGAGGATCGGGAAGAGCCAGATGTTACCCGCCTTGGCCGCCGAACCGATCCAACCGATGGACTCGGGAAAGCCGGGATCGTTGGCCACGTTGTAGATGTTGGCCTGGACGAGCATGCGCGGCCGGGCACCGCTGAATCGGTTCGGGTCGGGCTCGAACAGCGCACCCAGTTCGCCGTGGCCGACGGCGACCACGACGAGGTCGAACATCCGCGAGAAGTAGTCGAGGTCGCTGAGGGTAACGCCGTGGATGACGACCTTGCCCCCGCTGTCCTCGAAGTACTCCAGCCAGTCGGCCATCTTCACTCGTCGGTCGACCGATACCGTGTACGCGTCTCCTCCGAAGCCACCAGTGACCGTGAGAGCAGCCGGGCCCGGAGCCGGATAGGCGTGCAGCTTGGCCATCTCGATATGCGGCGCCTGCGCGCTCCAGAAGTCGATGTTGAGCTCGCGTTCGTACTCCAAGACGGTGGGATAGGTGAGCTGTGTGACCGCCGGTCGGCCTGTACGGATCTCGGTGGAGGTCTGGCCCGTGATCACCGTGACGTCGTACCCGTGGCTGAGCAGACCGTGGGCGAGGTGAAGGCCCGATTGACCGGCACCGACGATAAGGATCTTGCGCATCGAAGAAATTACTTTCCCGGGCGATGGATTGGGCACTATGGGCTGGGCCAGGCCGTGGGGAAGCGGCCGACCCTGATCTGCGTCCCTCGGTCAGGCGACCGGTGCGACGACGCTGGCCTAATGTTTGTACCTTAGGCACCATAGCGCCCGAGGAACGGTCGCGGGCCTGGAATTACACGATCGAGACGTCCCCGCAGATCTCTACCGCTTCGCGGATGTGTTCGACGGTAGAGCGCCAGATATCCGTCGAAGCTGTTCAATGCCGCAATGTAGGGGGAATCCACCGGTTCGTCGCGAAGTGGCCGGGGACGTCGAAACTCACGGAGATCCGACGGCCACCCCGTCGGAAAGGAGGATCACACGCGGCCGCACTCCCGCCACAAATATACTAAGAATATTAGGAGTTGACGGCGGGCACATCGAACCGTACTGCGCAAACGGCACTAACGCGGCCACACCACGCACTCGGGCACTTTCCTCCAGTTCCCTCGCCGAGGCCGGTGCACCGCCCATGGTCGGACACGACGTGGCCCCGACCCGCCCGTGACCCGTATTCCAGCAGAGCACCAGAAGCGATTTTCGCTCTTTCAGCGGCCGCAAGATCCGAGTGCACGGGAGATTCCGCGCGTTTCCCTCGGCAAGCCCAGGTATGGTTCCCCCGCCTACCAGCCACACAGCACGGGGTCGGAGAACATCTCCGACCCCGTGTCGTTCACCGCCCGGTACCCGCAGAAAAGGGGAAAGTCGACTATAGAAAGCCCCGCATAGGGCGCCTTTGTCGTTCGGCGCTATACGGAAACACCCACGTCTCCAACGCCCCACATTCTTCGCGATGAACCGGAACAGGATTCCGAAACGCTCAGCCGGACACCGAGAACCGGGTCAGGACGGCGGCGTGGTCGCTGGTCCATTCGTTGTCCGCGTGGTCCGGTACCGCGCGCGGTTCGCCCACGACCACCTCGCGCGAGTCCCGTACGCGCAGAGTGCTACCCGCCTGGTAGATGAAATCGATCCGGTCCTGCGGCTCCTCGCGACCGGTCGAGCCGTCGTGGAACGGATACAGAGGCGACCAGGTCGTGCCCGGCGTGGCGACCGGGTCGGGGTTGGCCGCGCGGTAGGTGTCGGTAAGCCCGGCTTCGGTGGGCCGCACGGAGGTCGGCCACGGCACATCGGCGTAGCCGCAATTCTTCTCCCGCAGCTCCTCGGTCCAGTCCAAGTGCGAGGGCGCGTTGAAGTCGCCCATGAGCAGGACCGGCACGTCGTCGGCCGCCTCCACCTGGCCGGACATCGCCTCCAGGGTGTCGGTGATCTGCCGGGTGCGTCCCGACTTCGCCTCGCGCGCGAGGATCTCGTCCACGCCCATCTTGTCGAAGCAGGCGTCGTAGGGGCCGTAGGGCGTGTAGCCCAGGTGCGCGTTCCACACGTTGACCTGGGACTCCTCACCGTCGAGCTCGACCCGCACGCCGGCCGAGGCGTTCACCTTCCCGTAGTCCTCCACGATGGGGTAGCGGCTGATGATGCCCAGGCTGCCGGAGCTCTGCCAGTGGTACCAGCCCAGGGCCCGCGCCAGGCGCGCCGCGTGCCGCCCCTCCGTCTCCTGGAGGCCCACGATGTCGGCGCCGCTCTCCAGCAGGAAGCGGACCTGCTTGTCGTGGTAGCCGTTCACCTGCGTACCGCCGTGCCAGGTGTTGTAGGTCAGCACGCTCAGCTCGCTGACGAGCGGCTGGTCGCGGTCGCGGACGGGGATGACGGCGATCAGGCGGTCCGTGGAGCCGTTGGCGCCGGTCGCCTCCACGGTCACCCGGGCGTCGCCGCCGGCCCTGTCGGGTGTCCCGCTGATCGTGCCGTCCTCGGCGACGTCGAGCCAGTCGCCGCCGTCGACCCGGCGGAACACCGTGCCGGAACCGCCGTCGGCGACCAGTCCGCCCAGCCGCGCCTCGTACGGGTCGCCCACACGGGCGTTGCGCAGGGTGGCCTCGTCGACGGGGAAGGAGACCTCACCGTCGGAGTGGACCTGGAAGTCCACGGGCTCGGCCAGCCAGCCGTACCCGTCCCGGGCCAGGTAGAACGCGGTGTAGGCGCCCGGCTCCAGGGAGGAGGTGGCGAATTCCGCGGTTCCCTCCGTGCCGGGGGTGTACTGCCAGTCGAGGGAGGGGGCGACGTACTCCTCGTCGACCGGGCCGCCGCCGTCCGCGTCGTAGAGCCCGATCCAGTTGGTGTCGTGCGGTTCGGCGGTGGCGTAGTCGAAGGAGATCGACTCGCCCGCCACGACCGCCCCCGCGGACGCCGCCAGGGAACCCGCGGCATCGGGGGAACTCTCGGTGCCCGCGGCGGCCGGGGTCGCCGTCAGGGCCAGCATGCCGACGGATACGGCCGCCACTACGCGGCGCTGCCAGTCGCGCATTTCTCTTGGTCTGCCTCTCGGTTGGGGGACATCGGGGCTGTGACTCCTGACTCTGCAGCCCCAGGCACCCGATATGCCCAACTCTGTCCGGCCTATCCCCCACAGCGCGGTAAACAGTGCGCGTCCCGGCCGTGACCCTGGTGATCGGGCGGCCCATCCCATGATGTTCCGTGGCCTGAGGATCGCGGCGGGCAGGCGCCGGCCCCGCGCCGGTTCCCACCGTTCGGCTCGGGGGCTGGCCCCGGCCCCGTGTCCAGGTCACATCCTGTGCCCACTGGTGGCTCAGGTCATGGTGGGAAAATGGTGCCAGCCGTCGATGCCCCCCGGCACACGGGGGTTCCCCCGCTCCGCGGCTCCGAACGAGGATCGCAGCAAGGAGGAATCGCCGATGCTGCACGACAACGACGTCGAACGGGCTCTGGTGATCATGGCCCACCCCGACGATGTGGACTTCGGATGCGCCGGAACGATCGCACTGTGGACCGACGCGGGGGTTCAGGTCACCTACCTGATCGTCACCGACGGCGACGCGGGAGGTGACGAACGCTCCCTGGACGGCGTGCACATGGCCGAGCTGCGCCGCAACGAACAGCGCAAGGCGGCGGAGATCCTGAACGTGTACGACGTCCGGTTTCTCGGCTACCCCGACGGGCGCATCACCCCGTCCTTCGAGCTTCGCCGCGACATCACCCGCGTCATCCGGCAGGTCCGGCCGCAGCGCATGCTGATTCCGAGCCCGGATCGCGACTGGTCGGCCATCGCGCCGAGCCACCCCGACCATTTGGCAGTCGGCGAGGCGGCGATCAACGCCGTCTACCCCGACGCCCGCAACCCCCACGCCCACCCCGAGCTGCTCGCCGACGAGGGGCTGGGCACCTGGAAGGTGGCGGAGGTGTGGCTGGCCCACGGCCCCTCCCCCGATCACTACTCCGACATCACCGACGTCGTCGACCGGCGTATGGCCGCGCTCGCCTCGCACACCAGCCAGATCCGCGACTTCACCGAGCTCGACACCGCCATGCGCGGCTGGCTCGCCGAGAACGCGGCCGAGGGCGGCCTGCCCAAAGGGCGGCTGGCCGAGGTGTTCAGGGTGGTCGACACCGCATAGCGTGCCGGGCGTGGCCCGCCGCGCGGGCCGACACACGGCACGATAATCGTGGACGTACGGGGGCGGACCCGCTCCCGTGACTCCGATGACTTCAGGAGGCGCAACGTGGCACAGCCGCCATCTCCCTACGACTTCCTTCCGGACGTCGCGTCGTTCACTGTTACCAGTCAGGACGTCAGTGAGGGCCAGACCCTGCCGATGGCTCAGGTCAGTGGGCTCATGGGTGCGGGCGGGGAGGACATCTCCCCGCAGCTGTCGTGGAGGGGATTCCCCGAGGGGACGCAGAGCTTCGCCGTCACCTGCTTCGACCCTGACGCGCCCACGGCCAGCGGGTTCTGGCACTGGGCGGTCTGCGACATCCCGGCGTCGGTGACCGAGCTTCCGGCGGGAGCGGGCGGCGACGAGGCCGCCGGGCTGCCCGCCGGGGCCGTCACCCTCCGCAATGACGCTGGGAGCAAGCGCTACATCGGTGCCGCACCGCCGCCCGGCCACGGGCCGCACCGCTACATGTTCGCGGTGCACGCCCTGGACGTGGAGACGCTGGGGATCGACGACTCGGCGAGCCCGGCGTTCCTCGGGTTCAACCTCTTCTTCCACACGCTCGGCCGCGGCATCCTCACGGCGCTCTACGAGCAGAAGTGACCGACCGCGCGCGGGATGTCCCGCGGGAGCCCCGCGCGGTCGCTCAACAGGTCCGTCGGAGTCGCCCGTCGGCGGCTCCGACGCTGTCCCGGGCTCGACGCCCCTCCGATTCGCACATAGCCTCTGTTCGAAGCAGCCGCATTCGAACATGAACGGGGTGTGAATTCACATGGCGATCAACCGGGGCGTCACTCCGCCTTCCTCGTCCTCCTCCTTCCCTACGACGGCGGTCTTCGACTACGGCGAGGTGATCTCCCGGCCGCAGCTGCCCGAAGCACGGGACCGGATGGAGCGGATCGCAGGGGTCGACCCCCGGGACTTCTGGACCGCCTACTGGGACGAGCGCCCCGACTACGACGGCGGCCTCACCTCGACGGAGTACTGGGACCGCATCTCCCTGCGCCTCGGAGCCGACTGGGACGGGGCCCGGCGGCAGGAGCTGTGGGCGACCGACGTCTCCTCCTGGCTGCACGTCACCGAGCGGAGCGCCGGTCTGGTGGACCGGCTCGCCGACCGGGGCGTGCGGCTCGCGCTGCTGTCCAACGCCCCCGCCGACATCGCCGGAGCACTGCGCCACTCCCCGGTCCTGACCCAATTCGATGCCCTGTTCTTCAGCTGTGACCTGGGGATCCGCAAACCGGACCCGGACATTTACTCCCACGTGCTCACGGAGCTCGGCGTCACGCCCCACGAGACCGTCTTCGTCGACGACCGCGAGGAGAACGTCCTCGCCGCGAAGCGCCTGGGGATCGACGCGCACCGCTACGGGGACGCCGACGAGTTGGAATCGTTCCTTACCGAGCGTTTCGGAAAGTTCTGAAACTGCGGATTGGTTGACCATAAAACGTCTTCCCCTGGCCGATAACGGTCAGGGGAAGAGGGGTTGCGCTACGCCGCGGATGGATACCCGAATTCACCTGAACGCAGCGTGAAGCGGGGCCGATCGGACGCGGAATTGCGACAGAGGACAGAATCCGGGGACACGGCTCCTGCCCGTGCGGGGTACGCCCGAGCTTTATTTCCGCCCCGCCTGACGGTCATGGACACGACCGGCGCGCCACGCGCGACGGTCCCCCGCGGTTGCCTCAGGAACCGAATCCGGCCACTCTCAGGTGAAGCGCTGGTCAGAGGCATACGCTCGAAATGTACTAACGATCGATCGACTGTCCCGTCCGGGCCCGCCGACACGCCTCGCTGACCCGAGCCGATCGCCGTGCAACTCCATCTTCGAGTGGAAAGGTCCATCGGTGCCCGCTGAACAGCTCCCCGATCAGCCGACCGTCGTGGTGACCACCGCCGGATCCGCCCAGACCTCCGGAACGATCCTGCACCTGCGCCGCCAGGGCTTCCGCGTCATCGCCACCGACATCGACCCGGCCGCTCCGGGGCTCTACCTCGCTGATCGGGGCTATCTTGTCCCCTCTGGATCCAACGACGCCTACCTCCCGCAGATCCGCCGCATCTGCCACGACGAAGGAGCCATCGCGATCGTCCCGCTGGTCGACGAGGAGCTGGTCCCCGTCGCCGAACTCGCCTTCGACGACGTCGCGGTGCTCCTGCCCAGGCCCGGCTTCGTCACCACGTGCCTGGACAAATACGTGCTGATGCGGCGGCTCGCGGCGGCCGGCATCAGCGTCCCCGCGACCTGCCTGGCCTCCGAGTGGGACGGGTCGCTGGAGCCGCCGCTCGTGGTCAAGCCGCGCGCCGGCCGGGGCAGCCGCGGCGTGACCGTGTGCACGTCGCGCGACGAACTGCTCGGGCTGCTGACCGACGGCCCCTACCCTCCCAACGACCTCATCGTCCAGGAGCGGATCGGCGGGCCCGAGTACACCGTCTCGGTGGTGGTGTGGCGCGACGGCGAGGTCCAGGCGGTGGTGGCCAAGGAGGTGATCCTCAAGCGCGGGGTCACCAAGTACGCCGTGACCCGGCGCAACGAACGCGTGGCCGACGTGTGCCGCGCGGTGCAGCGCGAGCTACGCGCCGACGGCCCGTTCAACGTCCAGCTCGCCCTGGACGGCGATGGTGAGCCGCGGATCTTCGAAATCAACCCGCGCTTCTCCTCCACCGCGCCGCTGACCATCGCCTCCGGCGTCGACGAGGTCACCGGACTGCTGCGCCAGGCCACAAGCGGCGGCCCGCGGCTGGCCGACGAGTGGGTGGAAGGGCTGGTGATGGTGCGGCGCTGGAGTGACGAGTTCCTGCAGGAGACGGAGTTCACCGGCCACGGCATCTCCCCGGCCGCTACGGACGCCGTCGCCGCAGCCCCCCAGATCGCCCAGGTCGCCAGATGAGCGAGCGGAACCAGCGGTTGGCCGCCGCCGACGGCCGCCGGTCCAGTTCCCGCTCAAACGCTCTGCTTACCGGCATGGTCCAGGCCGTGGTGGAGGTGGGCGCGCTACTCCGCACCTGGCGTGGCGACGCGCAGGCGACGCGGGGGGTCTGGGAGGAGGGCCAGTTCAAGGCCGAAGCGGACGCGAGGGCCCACGACGCCTTGGGGAGGCGGCTCCGGGGGATCGCCGCCGACATCCCGGTGCTCAGCGAGGAGGACCCGGACTCGCTGCGCGGTGACCGCCCCGCGAGGTACTGGTTGATCGACCCGATCGACGGAACCGCCAGCTATGCGCACGGCTACCCCGGCTACGTCACCCAGGCGGCGTTGGTTGACGACGGTCGGCCCCTGCTGGCCGCGATCTACGCCCCCGAGGACGGTGCACTGTACACGGCGGCGCGCGGACGAGGCGCGGCCGCCCGCGGCCGCTCGCTGCCGCGCATCCCCGGCATCGCCCCGGGGGCGGGCGTGCTCACTGATAACACCCCCGCCCCGCACGGAATCGCCCGTGATATCTATGAGCACTTCGGCTGCACCGCGTACCTGGAGTGCGGCAGCATCTCGCTGAAACTGTGCCGGATCGCCGAGGGAGCGGCGCACCTGTTCGTCAAGGATGTCCCGGTGCGTGACTGGGACGTCGCCGCTCCCCAACTCCTGCTCGAAGAGACCGGCGGATATCTGCGCAGGCTGGACGGTACGCCGTTCGGTTACGGCGGGGGCTTCGAGCACGTCGGGCTGATCGGCGCGGCCGATCCGGCGGTCGGGGGCGACATCGCCCGGTGGTATGCCACGCGTGGGGCCACAGGCCGATGAACCGGCCGCGGCGGCCGCGTCATACGAAAGCTGTACGGGTGATCCGGCCCTCGGGAGGATGAACTTCGCATTCCACGCCATCTAAGATGTCACCCGGGCACCGCCGGGTCCACCGGAGGTGCCCGCGGCCGACCGCCGGGCCGGTGAGCCTCGGCGGTGGCGCAGCGGTGGATCTGACGGAGGGGAATGGCGATGGGTTCCGACATCACGCCGCACCGCGGGATGCGCGCGTCCGACGCCGATCGCGACGCTGTGGCCCAGCGTCTGGCGTCGGCGCTGTCGGACGGACGGCTCGACCTGGCCGAGTACGAACGTCGGCTCGACACCGCCCTGTCCGCCACCGTCTACGGCGAGCTGGAGCCGCTCACCGCCGATCTGCCGACGCCCCAGCGGCCGGTACAGGGCCCCGTCGACCTGGCCGAGGTCGGCACGGAGAACTCCGCCCCCTCCCCCTGGCGCGAATGGTTCGACGAATGGCGCTGGTGGCTGGGCGGGGCCGTCATCATGACCGGAATCTGGGGCGTCACCAGCATCAGCGAGGGGGAATTCACCCACTTCTGGCCGGCGATTCCGCTGGGGATCTGGGCCGCTGTCCTCCTCGCCCACCTCGTCTTCCCCTCACACGGCGACGATGACGACCCGGACCTCGACTCGGACCTGGAAGAGAAGGGCAGGAACCGGCACACGGAAAGGCGCAGGAGAAAAACGAGACGCAGGGACCGCAAGCGCCGCCGCTGAGCACCGCGGCGGCCATCCCTGTCTCGGCCCGTCCCGCCCCGGAACCGCATCACCGGCACACGACTCTGCCGCTTGGGTGCCTTTTCTCGCTGTGGCGCGCGGCGTATCGTAAATATCCCCAGCATCGTGCGTCAGGGGGGTGGGCGTTGGACGACGATCGCGTCCCGGAGAGCCAGATGCGCGCCTCGGACGCCGACCGCGACGCCGCTGCCGAACGGCTCGCGACGGCCCTGACCGAGGGCCGGCTCGACCTGGCCGAATACGAACATCGGCTGGACAAGGCTATGCACGCGGTCGTCCTCGGCGAACTGCGCGCCCTGACGGCCGATCTGCCGTTACCCCCCGAACCCGCGGAGGAGCCCGAGGGTGAACTGGCCGGCGCGGGCCACTCCGCACTGTCTCCATGGCACGACTGGGTGGACGAGTGGCGCTGGTGGCTGGGCGGGGCCGTCATCATGACCGGAATCTGGGGCGTCACCAGCATCATGGGCGGCGCGCTACTCCCCTTCTGGCCCCTGGTTCCGCTCGGGATCTGGGCCGCCATCCTGGTGGCCGCCGCTATCTGGCCGGACGAGACCACCAGCAGCCGCCGATAGCCGGGACGCGGGGGCCGCGGACCGCCCTCAACCGGCGGCGTGCAGCCAGCGCACGGGGGCACCGTCCCCGGCGTAGCGGAAGGGTTCCAACTCCTCATCCCAGACCCGGCCGGTCAGGCGATCGAGTTCCTCGACGAGATCGGCATCGTGGGCGGCGGCGCGCTCCATGGCGTTGCGTAACCGCGCCTCCGACACCATGACCTCACCCGACGCGCTCGTCACCGCGGTGAAAATCCCGAGGGTCGGTGTGTAGCTGAAGCGTGCGCCGTCACACCCCGGAGTCGCCTCTTCGGTCACCTCGAAGCGCAACCGCTGCCAGCCGTTCAGGGCCGACGCGATCGCCCCCGACAGGCCCGGGGCACCCTGCCAGTTCAGCTCGGCACGGTGGGTACCGGGAGCCGCGGGCTGGTCGCCCCAGTCGAGTTTCACAGGCACGCCAACTACGCCCGCGACCGCCCACTCGACGTGTGGGCACAGCGCCGCGGGCGCGGAGTGGACGTACAAGACGCCACGTGCGGACACCGAACCTCCTGATACGAACGAGTGCGCTTCCCCGACGCCCTCGTATCCGCAGAGGAGCCGTCCGTGTGATTCTCCTCGGCCTATTGTGCCCCATGGGCCCCATAGGCACCAGGTCATGCTCGTCCCGAAGATCCGGAACTTTCCCGGCTACGGCGGTGACCAATCGGTTACTGTGATCTCCGTTCTTCCGCGTGATTGCGGGGGCAGTGAGTCTATCGGGGGTGCGGGTGAGTGACCAGCCCTGGACCGAGATGGCAACCGGCGAACTGGTGAAGCGCGCACTCGACGACGCCGAGGCGCTGGAGCACCTGATCGCCAGATTCGCCCGCCGCGTGCGGTCGGTGGTCCGCTTCTACGGGATGTCCCTCCACGACGCGCAGGATGCCGAGCAGACGGTCTGGTTCAGCTTCTGGCAGCACCTGCCCCTGATCCGCACCCCGGAGCACGCCGGCGCGTGGCTCGCCGCGGCCACCCACAACGCGTGCCGCAAGCAGCTGAAACTGACGCGACGCCTCGCCTTGGAGGACCCCGTCCAGCTGGACATGTTCGACACCCCGGCCGCCCGGGACCGGCCCACCCCCGAGGAACACCTCCTGGCCACCGAACGCCGACGCCGGGTCTACCGCGCCATCACCGAACTGGCCGAGCCCGACCGCACTATCGCCATCCTCGACATGGACGCCCCTCGGGCATCGGCCTCCTACGTCGCGGACTTCACCGGCCTGCCGCTCGACCGGGTGCCCAGCGCCCGGCGCCGCGCCCGACGGCGCCTGCGCCGCCTGCTGATCGACGACAGCACTGGGGAGTGTCCGTGAGATGACCGCCGAGGACCAGGGCATCGACAACCACCGATCGAGCGTCCGCCGCGCCGGGCCGCGTGCGAGCGGCTTCGCCCACGATCCGTGGGAGGCGACCCTCGACGACCGGATGGCGGAAGCGCTGCGGGGGGGCTCTCCCCCCGATGACCCCGCACCCGCCGATATCCGAGCCACGGCCCGCGCCGCCTTCGCGACGCGAGCGGACGACGCCGTTATCGCCGAGGTCGTCACCGACTCCCTCGACGACCCGGCCACCGACCTGCGCGCCATGTCGGACCTCGCGACCTCCCCGCGCTACCTGCGTTTCCACGCCGCGGGCCTGACCGTGCGGGTGGAGATCACGGTCCGCGACGACCACCGCGACATCGTGGGCCGTGTCAGCCCCACCGACGTCACCGACATCCACATCCGCTGGCCACGGGGCACAACCCGGCATAACCTCGACGAATCCGGTACCTTCGCCGCCCGCTCACTCCCCCGGGGGCCGGTGAGCATCCTCCTCCGCCGCAAGGACGGGCCGCCGGTCAGCACCCCCTGGATGGCCTACTAGACGGCCCTCGCGGCGTCCGCGAGCGCGAGATCGGGGCGAGACACAAGGGCGCGGCTGGACCGGCGCGGTCACGCGGCCACCCGCACCCTCGCCAGCACGGATCACCCTCGATCGGAGCCCGCCTGGCGCGCGGTCCCCCGGTGCCCCGGGAGATAAGCGACCGCCTGCAACAGGGGGCCGTCGTCGGGCGTCGGGGACGTGTATCGGCAGTGTTTTCCGACCTCGGGCGAGAAATCAGGACGGTTCGGTCCGTGGAAAACCACAGTGCCCCTCCCGTCCGAGGATCGCTGGGTGATATCACTTGCAGTGACGCATTGCCAACAGACAGCGACGCGAGTGCTGTTCCAGCGTCCCCCTGCACGATCGTCACGTGCGAAAGGTTCACGCATGGCGGATCCGCAGCATGTCGATGTTCACCTGCCGATTACGCTCATCGCCCGCGACCCGGAGAAAGCGCGGCGGCGGGCCGAGGAGATGCTCGCCGATACGCCGGATCCGGGGACGAGATCCGTGGCACTGCGGATCATGGGCATGGCGCAGCGGGAGTCCGGGGAAACCGCGCGGGCGCATCGGACGCTGCGGCAGGCCGCGGCGGTGGCGGTCCGGGCGGGCCTGGACGAGGCGGCGGCGCACGCACGGGCCTCGCGGTTGGGACTCCTGGCGCTGCGCGGAGATGGGGGGATCGCCGGGGCCACGCTGGGCCGGATGGCGGCGGGAACCCCCTCGACGCGGGTACCGACTCTGGTGCACCAGGGGGTCGCGGCCGCCCAGCGGGGGCGCTTCGGAATGGCCATCACCCGTTTCGACGCGGCACTGGCCGAGCTCGGCCGCGCCGCCGATACACGCATGCTGCCGGGGCTCCTGACCAACCGCGGACTGGCGCTGATGTACTCCGGGTGTCCTGCGGCGGCGGCCGAGGATCTGGGGCGGGCGCTGGAGTTGGCCGAAGGCCAGTCGCTGGACTGCCTGCGCGGGGTCGCGCTGCAGAACCTGGGATGCCTGGCGACGCGCCGGGGCGACATCGCCACCGCCGTCGCCCGCTTCAGGGCGGCCGCCGGCCTGGTTCCTGAGCGGCGCAGGGTCGGACTGCGGCTCGACCATGCCGATGCTCTCCTGGCCGCCGGAATGTTCGGGGAGGCCCGGCGGCTTCTGCTCGGCATCTGCCCGGAGGGCGTTTCCGCGGACGAGATCACCACGCGGCTGCTCCGCGCCAAGGTTCACTTGAGCCGCGACGAGCGGGACGCCGCCCGCGATCAGGCGTCGCGGGTTCGCGCCCGGTGCGCTCCCGACTCGCTGTGGGCTCGGCTGGCCGACCAGGTAATGTGGTCCGCCCTGCGTATCCCGCGTCCCCGACCGCACCCCGGGAGGCCCGAGGGTCCGCGCCCCCGGCCCGCGGGGATTCCCCGCCCGCGTCCCGCACCGCCCGGCAGCGGGACCCGCACCACGACCCCGCCGCCCGGCGGGCCGGGCACGCGCGCAACCGCCGCTCCCCCGTCAGCGGGAACGGCCCTGGCCATCGCCCGATGCGTGTCGAGCGCGCCGCTGGGTCCGCTGTCGCCGGAGGTTCTGGCCCCGCGCCACACCAGTGCCCTGCGCGCGATCGCCGCCGGTGATCACGCGCGGGCGCGGCGCGAGCTGCTGCGGGCGACGGAGGACGGCCGCCCGGTGGCTCCCGCCGTACGCCACCTGGAGCTGCTGGCCCACCAGCGGACCCACGAACGCGAGGTGGCCGCCGCCGGAGCCCGGGGCGCGCTGGGCGAGCAAGATGCCACGGCCGCGCTGGAGTGGGTCGAGTACGGACGGACGCTCTTCAGCGCCCCGGGGCGCTGCCGCGACCCGGTGTGGCGGGGCATGCTCGACCGGTGCCGGGCGGCGTTCGCCCGCCTCCGGGCGGGAGACGACGAGGCGTCGGCCGAGGTGCGGCGGATCGCCTCACTGCTCGGCCCGGCGCAGTGGCACAGCGGATGCGTGGCCGCTGGGGCGGGCAGCGGTGCGCTCGGTATCGTCGACCGGCCGAGTACGCCCACTCCCGCTCGCGGTGGCGCGTCCGGACCCGGCGCGTCGGCGGCCCCGGGCACCTTCGACACCGCCGAGCTCTCCGAACGGCTCGGTCGCTGCGCCTTTGTCTGCTTCACGCAGCCCCACGGTGTACCGACGGCGATCACCGTCGTGGACGGGCGGGTGGCCGCCCATCCACTGCCGCCGCTCCCCATCATCGACGACGCCGTCCACCGGCTTAACGGTCTCGCCCGGATGAATGCCCGCACCGACGGCTCCGACATGGGCGCGAGTCTGAGCGCCCTCGCCGCGGAGGTCGAGCGGTTGCTGTTCGCCCCGATCTCCGGGCTCCCCGACGATCGCCCGCTGGTGATCGCTCCGGCGCCGTTTTCCCAGGCGCTCCCCTGGGGGGTGCTGCCCTCCCTGCGCGGGCGGGAGGTGAGCGTGGTCCCCTCGGGCCGGGCATGGCTGGCCTGCCGCAGGCGCGCACGGGCCGTCGACCGCCGCGCCCCGCGGGTGCTGCTCGCGGCCGACGGGGAACTCGGCGCCGCGGCCTCGGAGATCCACGCTCTGCACCGCCGCTTTCCCGCGGCCGATGTGTTCACTGGGACCGATGCCCGGGTCGGGGCCGTCCTGGACCGGCTGGTCCACGCCGACCTGGCGCACATCGCCGCCCACGGGCTGATGCCCGCCGGTGCCCCGATGCTCTCGGGGCTCGCCCTCGCGGACGGCCCTCTGTTCGCCTACGACCTGGAGCTCCTGGCCTCCGTGCCCGCCCTGACGGTGCTCTCCTCGTGCCGGGTGGGGGCGACCGTCGCCTCACCGGCCGGGGTGCCCATCGGGTTCGGCACCGCGCTGCTGGCGCTGGGGGGCGCGACCGTCGTCGCGGGCGTGCTCCCGGTGCGTGACCAGGGCACGCCGGACGCCATGACCCGCTTCCACCAGGCCATCGCCTCCGGCGCCACACCCGCCCGCGCGGTCGCCGACCACCTCGCCGACACCGGCTTCGTCTGCTTTGGCGCTGGTTGATCCGCCTCTCCGCACAGCGCGATCGGTACGGTGAATCCATGAACGACGAGACGCCCCCAGCCGGGACCGGACCGGAGGGTGCAACGGCCGAACCGCACCTGTTCACGCTCGACGAGGCACGCGCCCTCATGCCCGAGGTGCGCGAACGGGTCGACGAGTTCGTCCAGCTCCGCGCCGACCTGGCGGAGCTCGCCGCCGATCTGCGGATCGCCGGGAGTTCGCCTCTGGGCGGAGTGCCGGAGCTCAAGGCGATGGAGGCGCGGTTCGGCGAGATGCACAGCTGGTTTCCCAGCCACGGCATCGAGGTGAAGAACCTGGCGCCGGTGCTCATCGACTTTCCCGCGCTGCTCGACGGGGTCGAGGTGCGCCTGTGCTGGCTGGAGGGCGAGCCCGAACTGGCCTGGTACCACCGCAGCGAACTCGGCTTCGTCGGCCGTCGGCGGCTTCCGCCGAGCTGACGGGGGACCCCCGTGCCGCCTGCCGGGCGGCACGGGGGTCCCGATTCCGCGTCATTCGCTTCGGGGACGTCCGTCGACGCCCGACCTTCTACCAGCCGCGCTCTCGCCACTCTCCCAAGTGCGGGCGTTCCGCGCCCAGCGTGGTGTCCTTGCCGTGGCCCGGGTAGACCCAGGTGTCGTCCGGCAGCACGGCGAAGACCCGCTTCTCCACGTCGTCCAGCAGCGACCGGAAGTCCTCCGGCGCCCAGGTCTTGCCCACGCCGCCGGGGAAGAGGCTGTCCCCGGTGAACAGGTGCACCTGGCCCTGCGGGTCGTCGTAGCGCAGGGCGATCGAGCCCGGTGTGTGGCCACGCAGGTGGATGACCTCCAGGCCGCACTCCCCGACGGGGATGCGCCCGCCGTGCTCGACCGGCTCGTCCACCGAGACCGGAAGCTCGTCCGCGTCATCGGGATGGGCGACGGTCCGGGCACCGGTCATGCCCACGATCTCGGCCAGTGCCTGCCAGTGGTCATAGTGGCGGTGGGTGGTGATCACACGGGCAAGCCCTTGGTCGCCGATGAGCTCAAGGAGGCGGTCGACCTCGTTCGCGGCGTCGATCAACACCGCCTCGCCCGTGCGCCGGCAGCGCAGCAGGTAGGCGTTGTTGTCCATCGGCCCCACGGCGAGCTTGGCGATGACGAGCTCGGGCAGTTCGCGTACGTCGGCGGGCCCACCGACCCGCGTATCTCCGGAATAACTCACGCCCCTATTACAGCACCCAACGCGGGGGGCGCTTCTGGAAGAAGGCCTCGCGCCCCTCCGCCGCGTCGTCACTGGCGAAGAATTCGCGGGACACCTCGCCCATGCTTGCGAACGCCGAGGCCCGCGCCTCCGCGTCCGGGCCGTTCAGCAGGGCCTTGGTGCGGGCCAGCGCGCGCGGCGCGCTCCTGCGCAACCCGTCGAGGACCTCCTCGGTCGCCTCCTCGACGCGGTCGGCCGGGACGGCGGCGGTCAGCAGTCCAGCCTCAGCAGCGGCGCGGGCGCCGAAGGTCGCGCCGGTGAGGAAGTAGCGGCTGAGCTGGCGGTTGTGCATGCGCGCGGTGACGGGGACGGAGATGATGGCAGGCACCACGCCGATGCGCACTTCGGTGAAGGCGAAGGTGGCCTCCTCCGGTGCGATGGCGATGTCGGCGGCGGCGACCAGGCCGATGCCGCCGGCACGGGCGGGGCCGTTGAGGCGGGCGACGACCGGCTTCTCCGCGTCCATGATGGTGGAGAACAGGTCGGGCATGCCGGGCGCATCGGGATCGGGGGCCTGACCGGCGCGTTCCGCGGCGACCTCCTTCAGGTCGGCTCCGGCGCAGAAGGCCGGCCCGACAGCTGTGAGAAGGATCGCGCGCACGGCGTCGTCGGCCAAGGCGGCGGCCAGGCCGGCAGCGAGTTCGGTACGCAGCCGAGCGGAGAGCGCGTTGCGGTTGTGCGGCGAGTCGAGGGTGAGGGTCGCGACACCTCTCTCGGTGCTCCGGCGCACCAGCGGCGCGGTGGCGTCCACCATGGTCGTTGTGCCCTTTCGTAGCTGCGTTGTCCTGGTCGTCACCTCCGTTGATCTCGGCGATACCGGCCGAATACTCGTCGGTATTACGTCGATATCGCCGAGATCAACGGAATGGGGGGGTGGGTCGCCGCCGCCGAGGGGCGGTCAGCGGGCGTGTTCCCGGAGGGCGCGCAGGGCGCCGTCGGCGTGGGCTTGCATGCGGATCTCACTGCTCACGATGTGCAGCACGCGGCGGTCGGTGCCGATGACGAAGGTCGTCCGCTTGGTCGGCGCCACCGCGGAGAACACGCCGCCCCGGCGCACGCCGTAGAGGTCGGCCACGGTGCCCTCAGTGTCGGAGAGCAGGGGGAAGTCGACGTCGTGCGCCCCGGAGAACTCCGACTGCCGGCCGACCGGGTCGGAGCTGATCCCGACCCGCCGCGCGCCGAGCTCGGCGAACTCCGCGCCCAGGTCGCGGAAGTGGCAGGTCTCCGCGGTGCAGCCGGGTGTCATGGCCGCGGGGTAGAAGAACAGCACGACGGGGCCGGAGGCGAGCAGGTCGGTGAGCCGACGCGGGACGCCGTCCTGGTCGGGTAGCTCGAAATCGGGGGCCAGCTCTGCGGTGTCCACGGCGCAACCTTAGGCCACCGTGGTCACCCGCAACAGGGGCACCCTCAGTTCCGCGGGGGTGAGCGAACCGTGCTGCCCGACCAGTGAGCTCTCCAACGGTTCGGCCTTCGGGGCGACCAGCGCGATGTCGCCGCGGGCCAGGGCCAGCACGTCGCCGATGCGTTCGCGGACATCGTCGTCGACCACGCCGAACAGGCCGCGGGCGATGGCGTCGTCGCGGGTGATCACCTCCGCGCGCCCGTCGAGGCGCTCCCGCCAGGCGGCCAGGACGTCGTCGGCCGCGCCGTCGCGGACGTAGACCTGCCGGACCCGGGCCTCCCCCGCCAGGACGCGGACGCCCGCGCTGAGGTCGGGGTCGGACTCGACATCGACGCGGGTGTCGGGGCCGGTATCGACCATGCCGTGGTCGGCGGTGATGTAGAGCGCGGCGTCGGGTGGCAGGGCCTCGGCGATCTGTTCGGCGAGGCGGTCGACGTGCCCCAGGTGCAGCCGCCAGTAGGCGGAGTCCACGCCGACCATGTGGCCGTACATGTCAAGGTCGGGGTGGTAGACGAACGCCAGGGCTCGGTCGGCCGAGGTGAGCGTCGCGGCCGCCTGGACCGCGAGTTCGGTGATGTCGTTGGCGGGAACGTAGTGGCTGCCGCGCGCCGATGCCCGGCTCAGCCCGCCGCCCTCGAATGCGCCGGCCGCGATGTAGGAGGTCGTCACGCCGGCCCGCTCGGCGCGCTCGTAGACGGTGGGCCGGGGCTGCCAGACCTCGGGATCGACGTCGGGGTCCCAGCGGAGCTGGTGCAGGACGCGGTCACTGCCCGGGATGGCGACCTGGAGGCCGATGACGCCGTGGTGTCCGGGCGACAGACCGGTGCCCAGGGTGGTGAGGCTGGTGGCGGTGGTCGTAGGGAAGGCGGCGGTGATCGGCGTGGCGTCGTCGATGAGGGAGGACAGGAACGGGGCGTGGGAGCGGTTCGCGAGGAGCGGCTCCCAGCCCATGCCGTCGACCAGCAGTACGCAGGCGCGACGCACCGGGGGCAGGCCCAGGGGGCCGTTCTCCCCCGGTACGCCGAGCGACGCGAGAACCGACGGGGTCAGGTCGGCGAGCGACGCGCCGCCGTAGCGCGGGGACTCGAACGGGGTCGCGTTCATCGGGGATGATCCACCTTGCCTCTCGGGCTGTGCCGGGATCGGCATCCGCCCCCGGCCGCCGCGCGCGACGACCCGATGGGAATCCGGGGATGCCAGATCCGCCACAGATCGGTTTCCGCTGTTCGGCGCCGCCGCGCCACCGACCGGTGCCGCACGTGCCCCGCCGCGTCAGCCGCGGGACGTGGCCTCGGACAGCACGTTGGCGAAGTTGACCATGGTGGCCACGGAGTCGGTGCCGTCGGCGGCCTGGCTGACCCGCAGGGTCAGCGGCTCGGCGGTGATGGCGCCGGTGTAGCCGTGGTCGAGTTCGCAGGACTCGTCCGCGCAGGAGGCGGGTTCGAGGTCGATATGGGCGATGGCTCCCCAGTTGACGTTGAGGCTGATGCTCAACACGACCTCGCTGGGCAGGCTGCCCGGGGCGTAGTTGGCCGGGTCGGCGACCACCCGCGTCAGCGCGACGGACTGGATGTTGTCGAGCCGGATGGCGTCGGTGGTAGTCGAGGCGTGCGGGCGCCCGTTCCCTTCCGCGGGCGGATGTTCGTCGGTGTGGCAGACGATCAGCCGCGTGGGGGTGAGCAGCAGGACTGTGGTGTGCCGCCGCATTTCCATCGCGGGATCGAAAATGGCCTCGTGGTGGACGACGAAGGCCTCGGCGGTCTCGTTGCCGAGAGCTGTGGCGACGGCGTCGATCACGAGACCGGGGTAATACCCGCTGCGCTCGATCTCCGAGCGCCAGTCGGTGGGCACGGCACGCGTTTTCCTCATGCCTCCATCCTGCCCTCTCCCGGCAGCAGATCGCATCCCGCACCCACAGGGTGAGCCGCGGACCGGCGAACCAGCGGGCGGATCCGCACGCGGATCAATGGGTGTGGCAGATGCGGATAACCGGAATTGATCTGGGGTAGGGCCGATGACATGTATGCGACCGTGCCACCGGTACCCGTACCGGAACCGCCCGGACCGCAGCCGCCAGGTCCTGGTCCTGTGCCGCCCGACCCGACGCCCACGCCCCCCGAGCCGCCGATGCCCGAGCCCGGACCGGGGCCAGGGCCGGGGCCGATGCCACCGGAACCAGAGCCGGAACCGGAGCCCCGTCCGGCCTGACAGCCGGCCGCGCCAGCGGTGGCGAGCGTGCAATCCGCTGCGCGGACCGGGCCATAGGCGCAGCGCGGAGGATCAGAACGTCACGCCGCGGAGTCGGCGCGGTCCCGCGTCGGGCCGCAGGTCGGGTGGTTCGCGCAGCCACAGGCGGCCGCCCAGGACGTGTGCGCCGTCGGCGTTCACGACGACCGGGTCCAGATCGACGTGGGCGACCTCGGCGAACGCGTCGACCATCCGCGAGACCCGGATCAGCAGCTCCTCCAGCGCCTCGACATCGGGCGTCTCGGCCAGCGAGGTGGCCCCGGCCGGCAGTCCGAACAGCAGGGGCGAGGAGCGCACCGCGCGTACCAGGTCGGCGGCGTCGGCGTCGGTCAGCGGTGCCAGCCGGAACGCTCGGTCATCGAGCAGTTCGGCGGTGACGTCGGCCAAACCGAACCCGACGACCGAGCCGAACGACGGGTTCTCCCCGGCGCGGATTACCGTCGGCACGCCCGGCACCACCATCCGCTGCACCGCCAGCATGGCCTCCTCGCCGAGCCGGTCGAACAGCGCGGTGAACGCCCCCCGGACGTCGGTCGGCGTGCGCAGGTCGGCGCGGATGCCGGTGCCACCCGCGCGCAGCCGCAGGTCGGGGGCGTTAGCCTTGACCACGACCGGGTAGCCGAGCCGCTCAGCCGCGGCGACAGCCTCGTCGGCGGAGGCCACCGGGACGTCCTCCCACACGTCGATGCCGTAGCAGCCGAAAAGGTCGCGCGCCGTCTCCGGAGCAACGGCGTTCTCCTCGCTGTGCACCGGCTCGCTGGTGAACCACACCGGCGGCGGGATCTCCCCGGCCTCCTCGGCCTGGGCGAGGGTCCGGTCGATAATCTCGCGTGCCCGCGCCCCGTCGATGTCGGGGAGCTCCGGGTGCCGCCCAGCGTCGCGCCGGCGCCACATGGCGTACCGGGTCGCATGGGCGAGGGCGCGCACGGCGTCCTCGGGCGCGGGGTAGGAGGGGACCGACCCGCGGACCGTCTCCCCGTTCTCCCCGGTTTGGCGCAGCTCCTCGGGCAGCCCCTGGTAGCCGAGGTAGGTCGTGACGATGGGCTTGGCGCTGGTCGCCGCCTTGGCCCGCATGACCTCGGCGACGTCGTCGGAGATCGGGTTCAGCGCGGGGATGAACACGACGACGACGGAGTGGACGGCGTCGTCGGCGAGGGCGGCGGTCAACGCCCGGTCGAAGTCCTCGGCGGTGGCCGTGGGGCCGAGGTCGACGGGTTCGTGGGGCTTGAGGCCGGAGCGCACGCAGGCGTCCTTGACCAGTAGCCCCAGTGAGTCGGAGTTGCCGAGGATGCCGACGCGCGGCCCGGTCGGCAGCGGCTGGTAGGCGAAGAGCTGCGCGACGTCGAACATCTGCGTGATGTCGTCCACCCGCACCACACCGGCCTGCTGGAACAGCGAGGTGACACCGTAATCGGGCAGCGCCAGCGCACCGGCGGCGTGTCCCGTCGGGACGCCCTGGGAGGAGCCGCCGCTGCGCACCGCCACCACGGGCTTGTGCTGGGCCAGGCGCCGCGCGAGCCGGGTGAACTTGCGCGGGTTGCCGAGGGATTCGAGGTACTGCAGGACGACTTCGGTGGCGGGGTCCTCCTGCCAGTACTGCACCAGGTCGTTACCGGACACGTCGGCGCGGTTCCCCGCCGAGACGAAGGTGCTCAGGCCCATGCCCCGGTCGGCCACCCGCTGCAGGATGGCCCGGCCGAGCGCGCCGGACTGGGAGAAGAACCCGATGGGGCCGCGTGGCGGCAGGTCCGGGGAGAGGGTGGCGTTGAGCGACACCGAGCGGTCCGTGTTGGCGATGCCCAGGCAGTTGGGTCCCACCACGCGCATTCCGGCGGCGCGTGCGGTGCGCACCAGCTCGTCCTGTCGGGCGCGCCCCTCGGGTCCGGCCTCTCCGAAGCCGGAGCTGACCACCACCAGGCCGTGCACGCCCTTGCGGGCACATTCGTCCACCACGTCGACGACCATGTCTGCGCGCACGGCGACGATGGCGAGGTCGACAGGGTCGGGGATGTCGAGCACGCTCCGGTAGGCGCGCACGCCCGCGACGGCCTTGGCCTCGGGGTGCACGGGGAACACGGGGCCCTGGAAGTCCCCGGCGAGAACGTTGCGCAGGGCGGTCTGGCCGATGGTGTGCGCGGTGCGGCTGGCGCCGATGACGGCGACCGACTCGGGGAAGAGCAGCCGGGAGATGGAGCGCGACTCGGCGCGCTGCTCCCGGGCGCGCATCACTTCCTGGGAGGAGGCGGTGGGTTCCAGGTCGAGGGTGAGGCGGATGACGCCCTCGTCGAAGGTCTGCTGGGCGGTGTATCCGGCCTCGCGGAAGACGTTGACCATCCGCCGGTTCTCGGGGAGCACGTCGGCGATGAACCGGTGGATGCCGCGCTCACGGGCGGCCGCGCCGATGTGCTCCAGCAGCACCGAGGCCAGGCCGCGCCCCTGGTGGGCGTCCTCGACGACGAAGGCCACCTCGGCCTCGCCCTCGCTCACCTTGTCGTAGCGGACCACGGCGACCATGACGTCGGAGATGGTCGCGACGAGGGCGACGCGGTCCTCGTAGTCGACATGGGTGAACCGCTCGACGTCGCGGTTGGAGAGTTTGGGGTAGGGAGCGAAGAAGCGGTAGTAGATGGTCTCCGGGGACAGGCGCAAATGGAAGGCCCGGAGCAGATCGGCGTCCTCGGGCACGATGGGGCGTATATGGGCGGTCCCGCCATCGGTGAGGACTACGTCGGCTTCCCAGTGTTTCGGGTATGACTGCACGTTTTTGAGCCTAAACGAGATCCGGCCGGAGGTGACGAACCCCACGCCTGCTCCCCGTGGTCTGCCACTTCGTTACCCGCCGCCCCCCTCAGACCTGTTAACGTCGCATAGCAGACGTTCTTAACGGGCACGAAAGCGCGCGGTACCCGCGGGACGCGGCGGCAAGGTGGTGGCTGGAGCAATGGCACGAGTGGTCGTGATCGGCGATCTGATGACCGACGCTGTCGCGCGGGCGTTCTACCCGTTGGCCCGTGGCAGCGACACCCCCGCGTCGGTCATTACCTACGGCGGCGGCTCCGGCGCGAACGTCGCGGCGTGGCTGGCGATCGAGGGCACCGAGACGACGTTCGTCGGCCGCCGCGGATCCGATATCACCGGGCGCACCCGCGAGATGGAGTTGATGGGCTACGGCATCGACTCGCGCCTCGTCATGGACCCGGAGCGGCCCACGGGCACCTGCGTGGTGATGATCACCCACCGCGGCGACCGCACGATGCTCAGCGACCCCGGCGCCAACGCGCGGCTCCAGCCCGAGGACCTGCCGCGCGACGTCTTCGCCCCCGACGGCCACCTGCACGTCTCCGGTTACACCCTGATCAACGACGACTCCCGGCGCGCGGCCCGGATGGCGCTGCGCATGGCGCGCGAGACCGGGATGTCGATCTCCGTCGACGCCGGGTCCCACGCTCCGCTGGAGCGCGCGGGCGCGGAGAACTACCTGGACTGGACCAACGGCGCCCGGCTGCTGTTCGCCAACGGCGACCAGGCCCGCGTTCTGACCGGCCGCGACGAACCCGAGGCGGCGGCGAAGGTGCTCACCGCCTGGTTCCCCAACGTCGTCATCAAGATGGGCGACGAGGGCGCGCTGTGGGCGTCCAAGACCCGCGACGACATCGTCACTGTCCCGGCCGAGCCCGTAGAGCCCTCGCCGGGCTCGATCGGCGCGGGCGACGCGTTCATCGCCGGATTCCTCCCGGCCTGGCTCGCCGGGCGCCACCCCAAGGACGCACTGGGCCACGCCCAAAGCCTGGCCGCCCGCGCCCTCCACCAACCCGGCGCCCGCCCCGACCTGGGCGACGCCTAGGCCCCCTGAGGGCTGGGCACGCGCTTCCCGCGCCGCCGAGCGGTGTGCGACCGGCGCCCCGGGTCAGCCGCGGGTTGCCAGGGTCAGCGGAAGGACGGCGTCGGCTCCCGCTTCGCGCAGGAGACGGGTGGCGAAAGTGAGGGTCCAGCCGGTGTCGGTGTAGTCGTCGACCAGCAGGACCGGACCGTCCAGGGTGGCCAGCGCCGTGGCGACCGGTTCGCCAACGGTCAGTGCGTTCGCTACCTGGGCGAGCCGCTGGGCGCTGTTGTGGCGGCGCGGCCCGGGGGCATCGGGGTGGGTGTAGTCGAGCGTGCCCACCGGCGCGAGGCGGCCGACCCGGGACAGGCGCGCGGCCAGGTCGGTGATCATCCGGGGGCGCGTACGCGAAGGCATGGCGACGACCCCGACGGGGCGCTGGTCCCACGGCCAGGCCGCGAGGACGTCGATGATGCCCTGGAAGACACGGTCGCCCACGGGTTCGTCGGGTGCGTCGGCGGCGAGCAGGCGGCGCATCTCGCTCCCCCAGCCGATATCGGTGAGGCGGGCCAGGGCGCGGCCCTCCTGGGCGCGCTGCCCGGCGGGGATATTGCCCGAGGCGGAGACACCCAGCGCCGCCATCCCGGTGGGCCACTGCCGGCGCGGCGCGATGGGGATGCCGGGCCGCGCCAGGTGCGCCGCCGCGGCGGCGCGACGCTCGGGGTCGATCTCGCCGGACCAGCGGCGGCCCGTGCAGGAGTCGCAGCGCCCGCACGGCGCGGCCTCGGGGTCGTCGAGTTGGCGGCGGAGGAACTCCATGCGGCAGCCGTCGGTGGCGATGTAGTCGAGCATCGCCTGCTGCTCGCGCTCGCGCGCCGCGGTCACCGCGGCGTAGCGGTCGGTGTCGTAGCTCCACGGCTGGCCGGTCGCCACCCAGCCGCCGCGCACCCGGCGGACCGCGCCGTCGACGTCGAGCACCTTGAGCATCTGCTCCAGGCGGCCGCGGCCCAGGTCGACCTCGGTCTCCAGGCGGGGGGTGGACACCGGGCCGTCAGCGGCGGCCAGCACGTCGAGTGTCCGGCGCACGGTCTGCTCCGGGGGGAACGCCAGGCTCGCGAAGTAGCGCCAGATCTCCTGGTCCTCGCGGCCGGGCAGCAGGATGGCCTCGGCGCGTTCGACACCGCGCCCGGCGCGGCCCACCTGCTGGTAGTAGGAGATGGGCGACTGCGGCGCGCCGAGGTGGATGACGAACCCCAGGTCGGGTTTGTCGAAACCCATCCCCAGCGCGCTGGTGGCCACCAGCGCCTCGATGCGGTTGTTCAGCAGGTCGTCCTCGGCCCGCTGGCGCTCCTCGGGGTCGGTCTGCCCGGTGTAGGCACGCACGTTGAGCCCGCACTCGGTGAGGAACGCCGCGGTCTCGGTGGCGGCGGCGACGGTCAGGGTGTAGATGATCCCTGACCCGGGCAGCTCGGGCAGGTGCTGGGCGAGCCAGCTCCAGCGCGCGGTGGAGTCGGGCAGGTCGACGACGGACAAGCGGAGGCTCTCGCGTTCCAGGGACCCGCGCAGGACGAGGGTCCCGGCGTCATCGCCGACCTCCAGCTGCTCGGCGACGTCGCGGGTGACCCGCTCGTTGGCGGTGGCGGTGGTGGCCAGGACCGGGATCCCCGCGGGCAGGTCGCGCAGCAGGGTGCGGATGCGCCGGTAGTCGGGGCGGAAGTCGTGCCCCCAGTCGGACACGCAGTGGGCCTCGTCGATGACCACGAGCCCGGCACCGGCCGCGAGCTCGGGCAGGACGCGGTCGCGGAACTCGGGGTTGTTCAGGCGCTCGGGGCTGACCAGGAGGACGTCGACCGCGCCGGCGGCGATCTCCGCATACGTCTCCTCCCACGCCGCCATGTTGGAGCTGTTGATGGTGTGGGCGCGGATCCCGGCGCGCTCGGCCGCGGCGATCTGGTTGCGCATGAGCGCGAGCAGGGGCGAGATGATGACGGTGGGCCCCGCGCCCGCGGCCCGGCGCAGTGCGGTGGCCACGAAGTACACCGCCGACTTGCCCCACCCGGTGCGCTGGACCACCAGGGCGCGCCGCTGCTCGGCCACCAGCGCGTGGATGGCGGTCCACTGGTCGTCGCGGAGCCGGGCGGAGGGCCCGGCGAGCGCACGCAGGTGGCGCTCGGCCGCCTCGCGCATGGCGGGGTCAGTGACGGCGGTCGCGGGCACGCTCTCAGGGGGCACGGAGGTAACCATGTGCTCCTTGCTATCAGAAGCCCCCGGCGGGCGCCGCCCTCCGTCCACAAGCCGCGGCGCCTTCTGTTGGGGTGCGTCCGCGCCTCAGGGCAGCAGCCCGTGGGCCCTCAGCCGCTCCCGCAGGGCGGAGGCCAACCCGTCGGTGTCCAGGAAGTCGGTGATCGTGACGACGATCGGAGCGAGGTCACCCAGTTCGGCGGTGTGCAGTTCCTGCCCGATGACGACGTCCGCGCGCATGCCGCGCGCGGACGACACGTCGGTGGCCTCGACCCGCGCGGGCAGGCCGAGGGCGCGCAGCGCGTCCTCGGCGGTGATCTTGAGCATCAGGCTCGATCCCATGCCGACCCCGCAGACGGTGAGCACCTCCAGCGTCCGGTCCATGCCGTGTTTTCCCTTTCCTCTGGTCGAGCTGTCGGTTCGCACACCCCTCAGTTCTGTTCGCCCTTGGCCGCGGGGGCGCGCTCCCCGGAGGTGCGTCGTTCCCTGCGGCCCAGGGCCAGCAGCACGGCCACCGTGGTGCCGAGCGCGGTGATGGGGACCGCCCAGATCGCGGCGCCGCCGAGCAGGGTCCGCGCCCCGGCGATCAGCCAGGCGATGGCGTACCAGTCGGGGTCGGCCAGGGTCGCGAGCTCGGGCGCGGTTCCCGCCAGCAGACCCCAGGTGAGGGCTTGGCCGGCGGCGAGCGCGATCCCGGTGAGCGCGCCGCCCAGCACCGCGCCCGGCCAGCCAGCGACGGCGTTGCCGAACACGGCGGCCGAACCGCCGACGAAGAACAGCATGATCATCGGGGGGATGAGGGTGAACCACCCCGCCGCGGAGAACAGGCCGAGCAGGAGGAGGAAGACGGCGGTGGCGGCGATGAAGCCGAGCATGACCGCGGTCGGCGCGGCGGGGAAGACCGTGGGCGCGTCGAGCGCGGGGCGGGTGCCCGGGATGAGTCGATCGGTGAGGCCCTTGAACGCGGGCACGATCTCGGCCAGGAACATGCGCACGCCGAAGAGCAGGATGGCGATCCCGCCCGCGAAGCGCAGGCCGACGAGGAGCGCCCACACCCATGGGGAGAGGCCGGGGTCCGTTTCCGCGACCCGCTCGGCGACGGTGCCGGGGTCGGCCGCCGCGACCGCGCCGAGGATGAGGACGGAGACGACCAGGGCGGTGCTGACATTCACGTCCTTGAAGAAGGAGAGTCGGCTGGGCAGCACGAGCCGCTCGGTGCTCCGCGCCCCCAGGCGCCCGAGCGCTCGGCCCGCCCACCCGGTGAGGAGGCAGACGAGTGAACTGGTGTGGGCGAAGCCGAAGCGGTCGTCGGGCATGACGCGCCGCATGAGGGGGCGCATCCACAGGGGTTGCGCGGTCCAGTAGGCGGCCACGCCCCCCGCGCCGCACAGGACGACCGTGAGGCGGTCCGCGCCCGGCGCGGCGGTCACCAGGGCGGCAACGACGACCGTGCTGATCCAGAACATCAGGTGGCCGGTGAGGTAGAGGTAGCGCGCGGCGGTGAAGAGCCGGACCAGCGACACGTGGACGAGGAAGGCCAGGGCGAGGACCAGCGCGATGGTGCCGCCGTGGGAGTCGAGGAAGTCGCCGAGCGAGCGGTCGGCGGCGGGCGGCGCGGCACCCACGGCGTCGGCGAGGACGGCCTGGAAGCCCTCCAGCCCGCCGGTGAACACCTCGACGCCGATGAAGAGGATGACCACGCCCACGGCGGCCCGCAGCGCGCCGCCGACCACGTCCTCGACGGGCTTGCCTTGCAGCACCAGCCCGAGCAGGGTGATCAGACCGATGAGGAGGGGCACCTGGCCGAACAGGTTGTCGGCGAGGAGCACCAGGATGTTCGTGGCGCTGTCCGGGGTGTCGGGGTCCATGGCGCGGGCGTGCCCTCACGTAGCGGGAAGGTAGAGGCGGATGTCGTCGACCACGGCGGTGCCCTCGTAGAAGTTCAGGTGGGGGTCGCCGATAATGAACGAGTCGGGGTAGGCGGAGTCCGCGGGCCAGGCGTGCTCGGTCGTGTAGGTGCCGGAGTGGCCGGTGTGCGTCAGGCTGCGGTCGAAGGCGCCGTCGTAGGCGTCGGGTGCCTGGTTGTAGTGCCAGATCGGGCGGCCGTCCTCGACGAAATCGTGCCGGAAGCGCAGCGTGATCGGGCCGGGCGGCCCGCCGTGCCGGAAGGGGCCGCCCATTTCGAGGGTGTAGCCGGAGGCGTCGCGTTCGACGGCGAAGTGGTAGGCGGCCTGCGGGAGGAGTTCGGGACGCAGTTCGGTGCTGGTGAGGATGCCCGAATACCGTCCCTCGTCGTCAAAGGGCTCATCTCCGGAGAATTCTCCGCAGGCGGTCTTGAAGTAGTACTCGTTTCCGATGTTGTTGATTCCGGACCGCATTCTGTCGCCGCGGACGAAGATCGCGTTCACGCCGTTGAACGTTCCGTCGAACACACCGTGGATGCGCCCGGTTCCCGGGTCGCAGACGCCGTTCTTCAGTGACCACGACTGGTGGCTGTAATAGCCGTCCATGACCACTTTTCGGCGGAAGTGGATGCCGGGGTTCCCCTGCGGGGAGGGCGTGGCGTGGTCGAGTATCCCGAGATAGTAGAAGCCGTTCTCCTTGGTGACGTCGTGGTAGTCACACCGGGCGACTCCCGGGAGAGCGCCGTTGAAGGTCCACGGAAAACTGGTCTTGCAGGTGCCGTCGGTCTGGTACCCGTTGTACTTTCCGTCGTATTCGAACGAACCGCCGCGCATGCCGCCGAAGTCGATGTCGCGGAGCGTCATCTCCACCCGGTACCGCTCCGGGAGCGGGTCGGTGGAGCGGATCAGCACCCCGGCGTCCCAGCTGGGTTCCTCGATCCGGGCGGCCCGCTGGCCGTCCGGCAGGTCGACGGTGGACAGGCCGGGAGAGGAGTCGGGCTCGCCGGACCTGTCCTTGTCCACCGCCGCGATCTCCGCGGTCAGCCAGCCGTCCCGGCCGAAGGCCTGCCGTTTGCGATACACGTCCACGGTGGCGAGCTGCGCGGAGAAATCGGGGTCGCTCATCGCGTGCCACGCCTCGCCGTCGTCTCCGAACGCGTCGATGTACCAGGGGCTGTCCCGTCCCTGCGGGTCGCGCGTCCAGGGGGTGGCGTCGATGTGCAGGGGATCGTCGAAATCCTCCTCCGCGACCAAGCGCCATCCGCTCGAATGGCCACGGTCGGCGGCGCCCGGCAGGGCGACCGCCGCGGGCGCCACGATGATGCCCGTCAGCACCGCCGCCAGCGAGGAGCCTGAGCGCGCGGTGCGCACCCCCGCGGCCGTTCTTCGATACCGCATGTGGGATCCTCCGACCCGCTCGGACCGCACTGGAAACGCCAGAGTAATTCGAATCCCCGCAGCGGTGAACAACCATCGGATATCCACCGCGGAAAACACCGCGTAGAGCACGGGATATCCGCTCGAATGCGTGGAATACGGCGTCCCCGCCGCGTCATCTCGGCGGATCCGGGGACGATCTTCGACGTCGGCCGCGCCCGTGCCCCCACCGACCGAAATTGGCGAAAGTCCCGACAAGCCGCGCGTTGGCGCCCTAAGCTCGCAAGAAACCGAGGTCACCACCGACGTCGCGGATACCGCGTCATCAGACACGATCGTTTCAGGGAGAGAAGCTACCCATGGCCCGTCCGTGCCCCCGCTGCGGCGGCTCCGGTAACAGCCCCGACGGATCCGGCAAGTGCTATTTCTGCAGGGGGAACGGGGAGACCCAGCTCGCCCCGGCCCCCTCGTCATGAGCGTCGACCTCAGCGAAGGCGGGTCCTTCGACGCCGCGTGGAGGGCGTGGGCGGAGGGGCACGCCGCCGCCTCCGGCCATTCCCCGCCCGAACCGGGCGACCGCCCCCTGCACCTCTATGATGTGCTACCGCCCGACGTACTGCGGCGCCTCGACTGGGTGACGCTGCAGTGCGCCGCCATCACCAAGATCCTGCCCGGCAACCGTTGCGACTCCGATCTGGTGCTGCGCTTCGCCGCCACCTATCGCGAGCCGGGGCTGCGCCGCGTGCTGGACGACATGCGGCGCCATCCACCGGGCTGAAAGCCCCCGGATCAGCGGCGCCGCGGCCCCGGATCGTCCGGCGCATCGCTGCCGTTTCCCTCCCCCGTTCCGCTCGCGCGGAGGGCGTCGGCCAGCTCGTCGACGACCAAGTGCTCCTCTTCGGTCTCGCCGCGGCTGTAGGTCACCCGGCCCATGGTCTGAGCGAGCACCGGCATGGTGACGAACTGGAAGAGGGCGACCAGCACCAGCGGGGCGGCGGCGGCCACGTCGGGGAGCTGGAAGGCCGCCCCCGCGAGAATGAGCACCAGGCCGACGGTGTCGGGTTTGGTGGCGGCGTGCATGCGGCCCAGCAGCGTCGGGAATCGCAGCAGGCCCAGCGTCCCGAACAGGGTGAACAGGGCGCCGAGCGGCATCAGCACGGCGGTCATCACGTCAGTCGCGGTCATGCGCCCGCCTCTCCGCGAACCTCGCCGCCGTCAGCGTGGCGACGAACCCCAGGAGCGCGATGCTGACCAGCACGCCGATGTAGGCGTTGTCCCCGCGCACCGCCATCTCCACCGCCACGAAGCTGACGAACAGCACCGACAGCGTGCTCAGGCACATGATCCGGTCCAGGACGGAGGGCCCCCGCACCAGCCGGAACAGGACGAACAGCACCGACAGCGACAGCATGGCGGCGGTCGCCGTGTACACGATGTCGAGCACGTCTCACCTCCCTTGGCGATCGGTGGTTGGTTCGTAGCTGTGGCGCGGCGAGGGTGGTGGCGCGGCCGTCTCACGCACGGGGGGCCTCCCCCTCCGCCGCCTCGAAGGCGGTGATGTCGTCGGCGGTGCCGAACGCCCGGACGAACAGCTCCTCGGTGCGCCGTACACGGCGGCGCAGCCGTTCCGCGTCGTCCGGCGTACCGATCGGCATGCCGTGCACGAAGATGACGCCCTCGTCCCGGTTGAGCTCGATGACCAGGCTCCCGGTGATCAGCGAGAGGCCCCCGCTGACCATGGCCAGCAGCAGGTCGGAGTCGGTGCGCACCGGGACCGCGACGATCGCGCCGTTGGCCTCACGCGGGCGCCACAGCACGCGGGAGGCCACGTGGACACTGGAGACGATCAGGTCGAACACGAAGTGTCCGACGAGCCGCAGCACGCTGAGCGGGCGGAAGCTCAGCCGGACCGGGATGTGCGGCAGCTTGGCCACGGAGTAGCAGATCATGGCGACGCCGATCCCGGCGAGGGCGGTTCCCGGGCTCGCGTCCCCCCACAGCAGCATCCACATCACGGTCAGCCAGGCGACCGTGGGGAGTCGCCCCAGGATCCGGCGCCAGCGGGGGCCCGCGGCGGCCGGGTCGTCGTGCGCCAGCTGCGGGGTCATGATGCGCCTCCGGGAAGGACAGCGTCGATGTAGGCGCCGCCGTCGACGAGGTCGTGCGCCGCGGTGAAGGAGAAGTCGACCAGCGGGCCGGCCAGCAGCGCGACGAGCAGGCCGAAGGCGACCATCACGCCGGTCGTCACCGTCATCATCCGCAGGCCGGCCGCGTCGGGGCCGCGCTTGAGTTCGGCCCGGGCCGCGAGCATGTCCGGCAGCGGGGTCCCCCAGTAGGCGCGGGCCCACACACGGAAGATCGCGATGAGGGTGAGCAGGCTGGTCAGCAGGCCCGCGCCGATGGCGATCCAGGTCAGCCACCCGCCAACCTCGACACCGGCCTGGAACAGCGCGACCTTGGCGATGAACCCCGACATCGGCGGGATCCCGGCGAGGCTGAGCGCGGGCAGGAAGAAGTAGATCGCCAGGGCGGGCGACACCGCCGTCAGACCGCGGATGGAGCGCAGCGACGTGTGCCCGACGAACTGTCGGACCAATCCGTTGACCAGGAACATCGTGGCCTGCACGACGATGTGGTGGACCAGGTAGACCATGACACCGGCGATTCCGGCCACCGTGTTCAGCGCCAGCCCGAAGATCATGAACCCGATGTGGCTGACCAGGGCGAACGACATGAGCCGGTTGATGTCGTCCTGGACCAGGGCGCCCATGATGCCGACGACCATGGTGGCGATCGCGATCCACAGCATCACCGTGGACACTCCGGCGGAGTCGTCCCCGAAGAGCAGGGTCTGGGTGCGGATGATGGCGTAGACCGCGACCTTGGTCAGCAGCGCCGCGAAGATCGCGGAGATGCGGGTGATCGCCACCGGGTAGCTGTCGGGCAGCCAGAAGTGCATGGGGACGATGGCGGCCTTGATGCCGAACACCACCAGGAACAGCAGCGCCAGCACCATGCGCAGGTCGTCGGGGGCGTGGTCGAGCTTGACGGCGATATCGGCCATGTTGACGGTGCCGACCAACGCGTACACCAGCGCGATCCCGGTGAGGAACAGGATCGAGGACGTGAGCCCGACGACGGTGTAGATCATGCTGGCACGCACCCGCGCCCGGGTGGGGGCCTGGGTGATGAGCGCGTAGCTCGCGGTCAGCATGACCTCGAAGGCGACGAACAGGTTGAACAGGTCGCCGGCCAGGAAGCTGAGGCAGACCCCGGCGGTGAGCACCAGGTAGAGGGGGTGGAACGTCTGCGGGGTGGCGCGGCTGAGGCCGCCGATGTCCTGGCCGATGGCGTACAGGAGCACGAGCAGCAGCACGACGGACGAGACCGTGAGCAGCAGTGCGGACAGCGGGTCGGCCACAAGGGTGACGCCCAGCGGGGCGGGCCAGTTTCCGGCGTGGCTCACGAGCACGGAGCCGTCGGCGGTCAGCGACAGCAGCCACGCCGCGTCGGCGATGACCGCGGCCAGCGTGACCACGCCCGCCACCTGCTGGGAGCGCGGGGTGCGGCGGAGCAGCATCGTGATGCCCGCCCCCAGCAACGGGATCACGAACGGTCCGGCGAGCAGCAGGTTCACTGGGAGTCCTCCGGCTCACTCAGCCGCCGGATGCGCCGGTCCTCCAGGTCGTCGGGGACCTCGTCGTTGGCGTCACCCAGCCAGACCCGGTAGGCGAGCGCGAGCAGGAAGGTGGTCACGCCGAAGGTGATGACGATGGCGGTCAGGGCCAGTGCCTGCGGAAGCGGGTCGGAGATCTGCCCGCTGCCCCCGCCGAGCAGCGGCGGCAGAGTGATCGCCGCGTCGGTGAGCATCAGCGACAGGTTCGCGGCGTGGCCGAGCATGACGATGCCGAAGACCACCCGCATCAGGGAGCGCTGCAGCAGCAGGTAGAAGCCGCTGGAGTAGAGGATCGCCAGGGCGATGACAAGGACGAGTCCGGGGACGTTCACGGCGTTGTATCACTCCCTTCGGTGGTGGGTCGGGCCGCGGTCGTGCCGGTGGTGTCCGCGCGCCGCATCCGGCGCCGCCGGATCGCGCTGAGCGTGCGGGCCTCCTCTTCCTCGGCCTCCATGCGCGCGCCCAGGGCGGCAACGACCGCCAGCACGAGGCCGACGACGATGAGCACGACCCCCAGCTCGAAGAGGAGGTAGCTGGAGAACTTCACCTTCCCGAAGACGGGGAGGTCGGCGGTGGCGGCGAAGGTCTCCAGGATCGGCGCTCCCCACACCAGCGGGAGGGCAGCGGTCCCCGCGGCGATGAGCAGACCGAGGGCGAGCAGGCCCTGGGGCCGCATCGGCAGCCCGGCGGCGAGCTCGCGGCGGCCGCCCGCGATGTAGCGCAGGACGTAGGCCATCCCGGCGACCAAGCCGGCCGCGAACCCTCCGCCGGGCCGGTCGTGCCCGGAGACCAGCAGAAACACCGCGAAGGTCAGGATCGAGGGGATGAGCAGCCGGGCGACCACCTCCAGGAGTACGGACCGGGGGCCGAACGCCGGTCGGATGACCGTGCTCAGCCAGCGCTCGCGGGGCGCTTCCCACCCCTCGGGCGGACCGCCGCGGACGCGCCGGGTGTCCTCGGTCATGACGTTCCCCCTCGCGGCTCTCCGTTCGTCGTCTCGTCCGCCCCCTCGTGCGCCGTTCCGCCGGTCGCCGCCCCGCCTGGTCCGGGCCCGCTGACTCCGGGGGCCGTCGCGGCCGCGGGGCTCTCCCCCGCCGCTGGGGTGTCCTCGACGCTCTCGTCCTCCGGTTCCTCCACCACCACGCGCGCCCGCCGGTTGAGCAGGACCAGGGAGGCCACCGCGATCGCCGCGGTCGCGAGCACGACGATCTCGCCGAAGGTGTCCATTGCCCGGAAGTCAGCGATGATCAGGTTGACGAGGTTGTCCCCGCCCGCCTCGGCGGCGTGCCGGGCGTAGTCGCGCGAGATGGGGGCGTCGGTGCGCGCGGCCGTCATCGTCCACAGGGCGACGGCGATGAACGTCCCGGCCGCTGCGCAGAGCAGGACGGTCAGGCGCTTGCCCCAGCCGTTGGGCCGGGTGCCGAACGTGGCGGGCAGCCGCCGCAGGACGAACAGCAGGATGATCGTGGTGAGCGTCTCCACCAATACCAGCGTCAGCGCCAGGTCGGGGGCGCCGTAGAGCACGAACAGCCCGGCGACGCCGAAGCCCGTGGCGCTGATCAGGATCAGCGCGCCGAACCGCCGGTGCTCGCGGATGGTGGCGATTGCGGTGACCGAGATGACCACCGCGACCAGGCCCTCCAGCGGGGTGTTCCACAGCAGCGGCCCGTCCCCGTCGCGGGGGAGGGAGATGCCGCCGCTGACCAGGCCCACGACCAGGTAGGAGCCGGGCAGCGCGAGGAGGGTGGCCAGGATGATCCCGAGGTAGACCGGAAGCGAGCCGCTCTGCGTACGCCGGGTGACGCGCAGCGCGGCGGTGTAGACGACGCGCAGGAAGACGTGGTAGCCGACCTCGGCGTCGAGCCAGCGCGGCATCGCGTTCTGCACCCGCGTCACCAGCGACCGTCCCACGAACACCAGCACACCGGCCGCGATCACCAGCGCCGTGAGTCCCAGGGTGGGGGTGAGGCCGTGCCACAGCGCGAGGTCGTAGGGCTCCCCGGCGGTGAACAGCGCCGCGTGGCCCCGCGCGACCGCGTCGACGGGCACCGGGTAGAGGCCGAGCAGCAGGCCGAGCGCCGAGGTCAGCACGGGCGCCGCGACGAACGCGGCTGCGGGGGCGGCGAAGCGCCGTTCGGAGACGGTCTCCTTGTCGGCGAACGCGCCCCACGCGAAGCGCGCGCTGTAGCCGAACGTCAGGATGGAGGCGACGACCAGGCCGGTGAGCATGAGGGGCGCGGTGAGCGGCCACGTCCCCGGGGCGCGGTCGGGAAGGAAGGCCTCCAGTGCCGCCTCCTTGCCGATGAACCCGAGCAGCGGGGGCACCCCGGCCATCGACGCGGCGGCCAGCACGGCGGCACCTGCCAGCACGGGCATGCGGCGGCCGATCCCGGTCAGCAGGGAGATGCTGCGGGTGCCGGTCTGGTGGTCGATGATGCCGACGGTGAGGAACAGCGTCGACTTGAAGAACCCGTGCGCGAGCAGCACGCCGATGGTGGCGACCGCCGCCGTCTTCGTCCCCGCCCCGGCGAGCAGGGTGAGGAAGCCCAGCTGGCTGACCGTGCCGTAGGCGAGCAGCAGTTTGAGGTCGTCTTGGCGGAGCGCGCGCCAGCCGCCGATGACCATCGTGGCCAGGCCGACGGTGAGCACGATGGCCCGCCACGGGTCGACGTCGGCGAAGCCGGGGGCGAGCCGGGCGATGAGGTAGACCCCGCCCTTGACCATCGCCGCGGCGTGCAGGTAGGCGCTGACCGGCGTCGGCGCGACCATGGCGCCGGGCAGCCAGAAGTGCAGGGGCGCCTGGGCGGACTTGGCGAACGCCCCGGCCAGGATGAGCACGAGGGCGACCGGCAGCAGGGCACTGTGCAGCGGGGGGTCGGCGAGCAGGACGGAGATCCGGTAGCTGCCGCCGATGTGGCCGAGCAGGACGAACCCGATGAGCATCAGCAGGCCGAACCCGGCGGTGACGACCAGCGACTGGGTGGCCGCGCGGCGGGCGTTCTCCTTGCGGTCGTCGTGGCCGATCAGCAGGAAGGAGGTGACCGACGTCAACTCCCAGAAGACGTAGAGCGCGAAGAGGTTGTCGGTGGTGACGACGCCGAGCATCGCACCGGAGAAGAGCACCAGCAGGGCGGCCAGGCGCCCCAGAGCGCGCTCGTCGGCGTGGAAGTACCAGGCGCAGTAGCCGAAGATCACCGCGCCGACGCCGCTGATCAGCACCGCCATCGCCAGGGCGAGGGGATCCAGCAGCAGGTCGAAGCCGATACCCAGGCCGGGCACCCAGGACACGGATGTGGTGACGGGGGTTCCGGCCACGACGGCGGGGGCCTGGACCAGCGCCCAGATCGCGGCCGTCGCGGGCGGGAGGGCCGCCACCAGAAACGCGCGCGGGCCCAGGGCGCGCACCAGCCGCGGCAGCAGCGGGGCGACTGCGGCGTGCAGCAGGAGGATGAAGGGCAACAGCATGTGGAGGCCAACCGTTGGTAGCGCTCCGGGGTGCGCGGTTCTCACCACGGGGCGGTGAACGGACGGGGTGGGACGGGACGGGGTTGGGCGGACCGGACACCGCAAGATTAGCCTGAGTCACACGGCACACCTTGACTCCGACGCGATCCCGTGTAACATTCGCCGCGCTTTTTCACCCTCCGTCGATAACTACCCTCCGTTATATATCGGCCCGACCAGGAACAACGCCGACCGGGGCCGGCGCAGGCCGGGCCGAGTTCCCCGATCCACCGTGTTTGATCTCACCGAACGCCCGAAACGGCGACGGGAGGGGCGACCCGCTGACGCCGGACGGCACCGGACGCGCCGCGGGACTTCATCACACAACGTAGTCATAGCTGCCTGTCTCCCAGCGATCCACCGCGCCGGGAACGGCCTTCTCGCGCGGTTTTAACGGGATCTTGACACCCCTGCACACCCCCGTTTCCGGAGCCGCGCCGCGCCCGATCGCGCCAATCGGTTCGCGATGGTCTCTTCGGCGGGTCAGAATTACCGGCATGGCCCGTACTACATCCGCTCCCCCTGAGGAACCAGCCGAGAAGATCATCGACATCGATGTCTCCGAGGAGATGCGCGGCAGCTTCCTGGAGTACGCCTACTCGGTGATCTACTCGCGCGCGCTGCCGGACGCCCGCGACGGGATGAAGCCGGTGCAGCGCCGCATCCTCTACCAGATGAACGAGATGGGGCTGCGTCCCGACCGCGCCCACGTGAAGTGCGCCCGCGTGGTCGGCGAGGTGATGGGTAAGCTCCACCCGCACGGCGACAGCGCGATCTACGACGCCATGGTGCGGATGAGCCAGGACTTCGCCATGCGCGTCCCCCTCGTCGACGGGCACGGCAACTTCGGGTCGCTGGGCGGCGACGACGCCCCGGCCGCCATGCGCTACACCGAGTGCAGGATGGCCCGTGCCGCCGAACTCCTGGTCACGTCCATCGACGAGAACGTCGTGGAGTTCCAGCCCAACTACGACGGCCAGGAGATGGAGCCGGAGGTCCTCCCGGCGGCCTTCCCCAACCTCCTGGTCAACGGCGCCTCGGGGATCGCGGTGGGTATGGCCACCAACATGGCCCCGCACAACCTGGGCGAGGTCATCGCGGCCGCCCGGCACCTTATCGCCAAGCCCGACGCCACCCTCGACGAACTCATGGAGTTCGTGCCCGGACCGGACCTGCCCACCGGCGGCACCATCAACGGGCTCGACGGCATCCGCGACGCCTACGCCAAGGGCCGCGGCAGCTTCAAGACCCGCGCCACCGTCTCCATCGAGAAGGTCTCGCCGCGCCGCACCGGCCTGGTCATCACCGAGCTGCCCTACAACGTCGGCCCGGAGAAGGTCGTCGCCCGGATCAAGGAGCTGGTCCAGGCCAAGAAGCTGCAGGGCATCTCGGACCTCAAGGACCTCACCGACCGGAACCAGGGCCTGCGGCTGGTCATCGAGCTCAAGAACGGGTTCAACCCCGAGGCGGTCCTGGAGGAGCTGTACCGGCTCACGCCGATGGAGGAGTCCTTCGGCATCAACAACGTGGCGCTCGTCGACGGGCAGCCGCAGACGCTGGGCCTGCGTGAACTGCTGCAGGTCTTCGTCGACCACCGGCTCGACGTGGTGCGCCGCCGCTGCGAGTACCGCCGCGGCAAGCGCCAGGAGCGCCTGCACCTGGTCGCCGGCCTCCTCGTCGCGCTGCTCAACATCGACGAGGTCATCGCGCTGATCCGGCAGTCAGAAGACTCCACGCAGGCGCGCCAGCGGCTGATGTCGACCTTCGACCTCTCCGACACCCAAGCCCGCTACATCCTCGACACTCCGCTGCGCCGCCTCACCAAGTACGACCGGTTGGAGCTGGAAAACGAGCGCGACCAGCTCAAGTCGGAGATCGCCGAGCTCACCGAGATCCTGGAGTCGGACAAGAAGCTGCGCAAGCTCGTCTCCGCCGAACTGGCCAAGGTGGCCAAGGAATTCGGTACGTCCCGCCGCACCGTCCTGCGGGAGAGCTCCGGTGCCACGCGCAGCGCGGTGATCCCGCTGGAGATGGGCGACGAGCCCTGCCACGTGCTGATGAGCACCACCGGACAGGTAGGCCGCAGCAAGGGCGCCACGCTGCCGCGGATGCATGACGGCCTGCGCACCGAGCACGACGCCGTCGCCCTGTCGATCCCGGCACGGACCCGCGGCGACCTCGGGTTCGTCACCGACCTCGGCCGGATGATCCGCGTACCCGTGGTCGAGCTGCCCGAGCTGCCGGACGGCGAGGGCGACACCCCGGCCCTGGCGTCGGGAGTTCCGGCGGGCGAGTTCGTGGAGCTGGAGACCGACGAACGCCTCGTCTCCATCGTCGCGATGCACGCCGATGGGCCGGGGATCGTCCTGGGGACCGAGCAGGGGGTGGTCAAACGCGTCGCTCCGGAATACCCCCCGAACAAGGACGATTTCGAGGTCATCAACCTCAGGGAGGGCGACCGGGTCGTCAGCGCCGCCCAGTTGTCCACCGGCGAGGAGGACCTCGTCTTCATTACGTCGCAGGCCCAGCTGCTGCGGTTCCCCGCCTCGGCCGTCCGCCCGCAGGGGCGCGCGGCCGGCGGCGTGGCCGGGGTGAAGCTGCCCGAGGACGCCCGGGTCATGTGGTTCGGGGCGGTCGCCCTTCCCGAGGATTCGGTGGTCGTCACGGTCACGGGCTCCTCAACGGCGCTACCCGGCACCCAGGCCGGGGCAGCGAAGGTGACGCCCTTCGAGGTGTATCCGGCCAAGGGCCGCGCCACCGGCGGCGTCCGCTGCCAGCGCTTCCTCAAGGGTGAGGACACCCTGCTGTTCGCCTGGGTCGGCCGCGCTCCGGCCCGCGCCAACCGCGCCGACGGCGGCCCGGTCCGCCTGCCCGACCTCGATCAGCGCCGCGACGGCTCCGGCGAGCCGCTGACCAGCCCCGTCGCCGTGGTGGGCAGTGGGCGGACCGACTCCGGGGCGACGCCCCCGGCCTGATCGTCCACGGGCGCCGTCACCGACGGCGCCATCGACCCTGACGTGCGGTTCCCTCCCCCCGGCTGAGAGAGTGGGAGGGAACAGCACACCGCTGATGTGGTGCCCGCACCGGCCGATGACGTGCGGGGAGAGTGAATGGAGAACGGAATGAGTGGCGCTTTCGACGACGTACTTGAGGCCAATGCGGCCTATGTCGCCGAATTCCAGCTGAAGGGTCTCCAGCCCGTGGCCGCGCGCGGGCTCGCCCTGGTGACGTGCATGGACTCGCGTATCGAGCCGCTGGACATGCTCGGTCTGCGGCCGGGCGACGCCAAGATCCTGCGCAACGCCGGAGCCCGCGTCACCGACGACACCCTGCGCACGCTGGTCCTCGCCGTGTACCTGCTGGGGGTCGAGCGGGTCCTGGTCCTCCCGCACACCCGCTGCAAGATGGCCTCGGTCGCCAGCGATGAGGAAGTGCACGACACCATCCTGGCCACCCATGGCGTCGACACCCGCAGCCTGGAGTTCAAGACCGACAACGACCAGCTCGGGGCGCTCCGGCACGACCTGGAGCGGATCCGGCACCACCCGCTGCTGCCCAAGGGGCTGCCGGTGGCCGGAGCGATCTACGACGTGGACAGCGGGAAGGTCACGCCGGTCGACGCCTGACCCGGTGGCCCGGCGCGGGAATAGCACAACGCCGCGAGCTGTTGTGATGCCGGACGAAGGGGGTGCACGTGGAGGAGACGACCTACGAGACCTTCGCCCGCGGCCGCATGTACTTCGACCTCGGCGACCCGATCAGCGCTGCCCGGATATTGGCCCCACTCGCTGAGACACAACCGCACAGCCGCTCGATCCTGGAACTCCTGGGCCGGGCCTACTTCCACTCCGCCCAGCTGAAGAAGGCGGAGGAGACCTTCAGAAAGCTCGTCGAACTCGACCCGTGCGACAGCTGGGCGCACATCGCACTGGCACGTTCGCTGGAGCGGCAGAGCCGCGAGGACGAGGCGGCACCGCACCGGCGGATGCACTCCGTGATGTCCGGCGGGTCGCTCGACTGAGCCTCGGGCCCGCCGCTCCCGCGTTCCGTCCGCCGCGGATCGGGCCGGGCCCCACGCCGCGGGTCCGGCCTGACCTGCTCTGGCGCCCGGGAACCCGGGTAACATGCGGCGTATGACAGCCCCGGGAGACGAACACGGCCCGTCCTGGGTCGACCGCAGCTGCGCCCGCACCCGGTCCTGGGTGGACGAGGCCATGCGCAGGGTCATCGCCGACGCCAACCGCTCGGCCGACACCCATCTGCACGTCTTCCCACTTCCCCGGGAGTGGGGCATCGACCTGTACTTGAAGGACGAGTCGGTCCACCCCACCGGCAGCCTCAAGCACCGCCTGGCCCGATCGCTGTTCCTGTATGGGCTCGCCAACGGGTGGATCAGCGAGAACACCACGGTCGTCGAGGCCAGCTCGGGCTCCACCGCCGTCTCCGAGGCGTACTTCGCCCGGCTCATCGGTGTCGAGTTCGTTGCCGTCATGCCCCGGTCGACCAGCCCGGAGAAGATCGAGCTGATCGAGCGCTACGGCGGGCGCTGCCACTTCGTGGACGTCCCCGCCGAGATGTACACCGAGGCCGAGCGGCTGGCCGCCGAGTGCGGCGGCCACTACATGGACCAGTTCACCTACGCCGAACGGGCCACCGACTGGCGCGGCAACAACAACATCGCCCAGTCGGTCTTCGAGCAGCTCGCCATGGAACGCCACCCCGTCCCCGACTGGATCGTGGTGGGAGCGGGCACCGGCGGCACCTCCGCGACCATCGGCCGCTACCTCCGCTACCAGCGCCACCACACCCGGCTGGCCGTGGTCGACCCGGAGAACTCCGCGTTCTTTCCGGGCTGGGTCACCGGGGCGCCGGACTACAGCACCGGCATGCCCTCACGGATCGAGGGCATCGGGCGTCCCCGCATGGAACCGAGCTTCGTCCCCTCGGTCATCGACCTGATGGTGCCCGTACCCGACGCCGCGAGCATCGCGGCGATGCGCCACCTCAATAACGCCACCGGGCTGTGTGCCGGAGGGTCCACCGGCACCAACCTGTGGGGTGTCTGGCAGCTCATCGCGCGCATGCTGCGCGAAGGGCGGCACGGCAGCGTCGTCACGCTCCTGTGCGACGGCGGCGAGCGCTACCGGCACAGCTACTACGACGACGGCTGGGTGGCGGCCGCGGGACTGGACCCCACCCCCTACACCGCCACCATCGAACGCTTCCTCGCCACGGGAACGTGGGCGCCGCCCGAGAGCGCCGGCCTCGACGAAACACCCCAGCGCTGCTGAGCTTTTCACGCGCGATGCCGGTCGCCGCCCCGCCCCTCGGTTGACCTCGGGATGGCGGCCGGATTCTGGCCGCGGTGCGACGTCGGCAGGCGTGCCGCCACGGACACCCCCTCTCCCACTCGTGGTTGATTGACTACTCTCCGACGTCGCCTGCAGGCGCTGTCTACCACCGGCGCCGAGGCGCCCGTCAACGATCCATGGCGCGATCTTTACCGCTCCTGTGTGTCCCAGGTCACCCACCAAGGGAAAGGTAGGTGACGTTGGCCGCTATCGGAGAAAACGCCCCGACATAGGCCGACGGCGATCCGGACATCCATGGGCATAGGGGGATGCACATGTGCAGTGAATCGCGTTCGGCCGAGGAGCCGGAACGGGGGGCCGTGCGATGACCCACCAGGCGCGCGCGGCGCACGTACCCGGGCCGACCCGCCCGACAGAAACGGTGGCCGCTCCCGCGGAACGCGGCCCAGGCACCGTCGAGGTCACGCTGACCGTCAACGGGACCGACCACAGCCTGGACATCGAGCCCCGGGTCAGCCTGCTCGACGCCCTGCGCGAGCACCTCGACATCACCGGCCCCAAGCGGGGCTGCAACCAGGGCGCCTGCGGCGCCTGCACGGTCTGGATGGACGGCCGCCGGATCGTCTCCTGCCTGACCCTGGCCATCTCCTGCGAGGGCCACGAGATCACCACCGTCGAAGGCCTCGCCGACGGCGAGCAGCTGCACCCGATGCAGCAGGCGTTCATCGAGCACGACGCGTTCCAGTGCGGCTACTGCACACCCGGCCAGCTGATGTCCGCCGTCGCGCTGATCGACGAGGGCCACGCCGGTGACGATGCCGAGATCCGGGAATGGATGAGCGGCAACATCTGCCGGTGCGCCGCCTACCCCAACATCCGCGACGCCATCCGCGAGGTGCGCGACGCGGCGGAAGGGGGACCGTGATGCACCCCGTCGCCTACACCCGCGTCTCCGATGTCACCACCGCCATCGCCCAGGCCTCCGCCGACCCCGACAGCGAATTCCTGGCCGGCGGCACCACCGAGGTCGACATGCTCAGGATCGGCGTGGCCCGGCCGCGCCGCGTCGTGGACATCAACGACCTGCCGATCTCCCGGATCGAGGACCTGCCGGACGGCGGCGTCCGGCTCGGCGCCATGGCCCGCATGAGCGACGTCGCCCGCGCCCCCGCCGTACGCGAGCGCTTCCCGATGGTCGCCCAGGCCCTGGAACTCGGGGCATCGGCGCAGCTGCGCAACATGGCATCGATGGGCGGCAACCTGATGCAGCGCGTACGCTGCGGCTACTTCCGCGACGGGACCGCCCCGTGCAACAAGCGGGAGCCCGGCTCGGGGTGCGCCGCCATCGGCGGCATCAACCGCACCCACGCGGTGCTCGGCACCAGCGACCACTGCATCGCCACCCACCCGTCGGACGTGGCCGTCCCGCTGGTGGCGCTCGACGCCGTCGTGCACCTCCAGGGTCCGCAGGGGTCGCGCACCGTCGACTTCGACGACTTCTTCCTGCTGCCCGGCGACACACCCGAGCGGGAGCACCCCATCGGCCACGGCGAACTGATCACCGCGATCGATATTCCGGCCACCCCGATGGCCCGCAGGTCGACCTATCTGAAGGTGCGCGACCGCGAGTCCTACGAGTTCGCCCTGGCCGCCGCGGCGGTGGCGATGCGGACGGACGGCGGCGTCATCGGCGAGGTGCGCGTCGGCCTCGGCGGCGTGGCCACCAAGCCCTGGCGCGCCCGGCGTGCCGAGGAGATCCTGACCGGGGCCCGCGCCGACGACCGCGACGCGTTCGAGCGGGCAGCGCGCGAGGAGATGGCCCCGGCCGTCCCGCGAAGTATGAACGGGTTCAAGATCGAGCTGGCCCAGCGCACCCTGGTGCGGGCGCTGGAGACCGCCGCGGTTATGGGGGAGGCGGCGTGAGGGCGACCGAGCAGGCGAAGGCGCCGGTGCCGACCGGCCGCAGGCCCCAACGCTCGGGCGGCGAAGCGGGCGAGGAGCCTGCGAGCGAAGGAGGTAGGGCATGAGTGCCCCGACGAGAACGGAAATCGGACGTCCGCTCGACCGGCTCGACGGGCGCGCCAAGGTCACCGGAGGCGCCCGGTACTCCGCGGAGTTCACCCCGCCCGGGACGGCGCACGCCGTCCTCATCGGCGCGGAGATTCCCAGCGGGAGCGTCACGTCCATCGACGCGAGCGACGCGCTGGCGGCCGAGGGCGTCTTCGCCGTCCTCAGCCACCTCAACATGCCCAAGATCGCCGCGGAGCCGCACCTGATCCCGTCGATCGCGGGCACCACGGCCCACGCCCAAAGCTTCTTTCCGATGCAGGACGCAACGGTGCACTACGCGGGACAGCCCGTGGCGATGGTCATCGCCAACACGCTCGAACGCGCCCAGCACGCCGCCACCCTGGTCCGGATCGGCTACCGGGAGGAGCGGGCGATCACCACCATCGAGGAGGGGCGCGCCCAGGCCTATGAGGCCGAGCGGATCTTCGGGGGGTTCATCCCCGGCCGGGCCGAACGCGGCGATGTCGCGGCCGGGCTGGACCAGGCCGAGGCGCGGATCGACCGCACCTGCCATCTGGCCGCCAATCACCATAACCCCATCGAGCCGTCGGCGACGACGGCCGTGTGGGACGACGCGCGGCTGACCCTGTACGACGCCACCCAGGGCCCCACGGCCACACGGCTGACGGTGGCCGAGCTGCTCGGCGTGCCGCCGTCCAACGTCCGCGTCATCAGCGACTACGTCGGCGGCAGCTTCGGGTCCAAGGCGATGATCTGGCACCACCCCGCGCTGGCCGCGTTCGCCGCCCAGCACGTGCGGGCGCCGGTGAAGCTCGCGCTGACGCGGGAGCAGATGTTCCACTCGTGCGGGCACCGCGAGGAGCAGGAGCACCGGGTCGTCCTGGGGGCGCGGCGCGACGGCACACTCACGGCGATGCGCCACCACAAGCTCTCGCCGACCTCGCACTTCGACGACTGGGCGGAGCCGTCCCTGAACGCCGCCTCGCAGATCTACGCCTGCCCCAACTACGAGGGCGTCTACCGGCTGTTCAAGGCCAACACCATGACGCCGACGTTCATGCGCGGGCCGGGCGAGGCGTCGGGGGTCTTCGGGATGGAGACCGCGATGGACGAGCTCGCCTACGAGCTCGACATCGACCCGATGGAGCTGCGGCTGCGCAACCACGCCGATGTCGACCCGGAGTCCGGCAACCCGTGGTCCAGCAAGGGGCTCAAGGAGTGCTACGCGCGCGGCGCCGAACTCTTCGGCTGGGCCGACCGCGATCCGCGGCCCGGCACCCGCCGCGAGGGCAACTGGCTGATCGGCACGGGGATGGCCAGCGCCATCTACCCGGTCTACCTGGCCATGAACCCGCAGCGGGCCCGCGCCCGGGTCTACGCCGACGGGCACGCCGTGATCGAGAGCGGCGCCGCGGACTTCGGCACCGGTGTCGGGACCATCATGGGGCAGGTGGCGGCCGACGCCCTCGGCGTCTCCACCGACGTGGTCGCGGTGCACTACGGCGACACCGAACTGCCCAACACCGTGGCGGCGGTCGGGTCCGCGGGCTCCGGCGCGGTCAGCGCGGCGGTGCATACGGCCGCCACCGCCCTGCGCGACCAGCTCATCGCGCAGGCCGTGGCGGACGCGCGCTCGCCTCTGCACGGCGTCGACCCGGCCTCCGTTGTCGTGCGCGACGGGCGGATGATGCTGCGCGACCAGCCCGACACCGGCGAGACCTACGCCGAGCTGCTGCAGCGCAACATGATGTTCGACGCGGACGCGCTGGGGGCGTGGAACCCGCCCGGTCCCGACACCGGGCACGGCATGGCCACCTTCGGCGCCCAGTTCGCCAAGGTGGCGGTCGACCCGGACCTGGGCCTCGTGCGGGTCCGCCACCTGACGGGCGTGTTCGCTCCGGGACGGGTGCTCAACCGCAAGACCGCGCGCAGCCAGCTGATGGGCGGCATGCTGTGGGGGGTGGGCCAGGCGCTCCTCGAAGCCACGCACATGGAGCCGCAGTACGGCCGCTGGGGCAACGCGAGCATGGGCGACTACCTGCTCCCGGTCAACGCTGATGCCCCGGACGTCGACATCGAGATGATCGAGGTCGAGGACCGGGTGGTCAACCCGCTCGGCGTCAAGGGGGTCGGCGAGATCGGGCTGGTGGGCGTCTCGGCCGCCATCGCCAACGCCGTCTTCCACGCCACCGGTCAGCGCTTCCACGACCTGCCGATCACCATCGAGAACGTGATCTAGCCACCAGAACGGCGCCCGCTGTGTGCCCAGCCCGGCTCGGGGCACACGGCGGGCGCTATTGGCTGCGAGAGCGGGCCCCGGCGTCCGGAGACACCGGGGCCGGCCCCACGCTGGGCCGGTCAGGTGTCGATGCGGTTGAGGTCGAGCTCCTGGGCGCCCTTGCTGATGAACTCGCGGCGCGGGGCGACCTCGTTGCCCATGAGCAGCCCGAAGACCTTGGCGGCGTCCTCCGCGTCCTCCACCCGGATGCGGCGCAGCGTGCGGAACCGCGGGTCCATGGTGGTCTCGGCCAGCTGGTCGGCGTCCATCTCACCCAGGCCCTTGTACCGCTGAACCGGCTCCTTCCAGTTCAGGCCCTTCTTCTCCAGCTCCAGCAGCGTCCGCTGCAGTTCGCCGTCGGAGTAGGTGTAGATGTAGCGGTCCTCGGGCTTGGCACCGCGCTTCTTGCGCACGTTGGTCAGCTCGATCCGGTGCAGCGGGGGCACCGCCGCGAACACCCGTCCGGCCTCCAGCATCGGCCGCATGTACCGGTAGAAGAGGGTCAGCAGCAGGCAGCGGATGTGCGCCCCGTCGACGTCGGCGTCGGCCATGAGGATGACGCGCCCGTAGCGGGCCGCGTCGATGTCGAAGGTGCGCCCCGAACCGGCACCGATGACCTGCAGGATCGCCGCACACTCGGCGTTCTTGAGCATGTCGGCCACCGACGACTTCTGCACGTTGAGGATTTTGCCGCGAATGGGCAGCAGCGCCTGGAACTCCGAGTCGCGGGCGAGCTTCGCGGTCCCCAGGGCGGAGTCGCCCTCGACGATGAACAGCTCGCTGCGGTCGAGCCCCTCGCTGCGGCAGTCGACCAGCTTGGCCGGGAGCGCCGAGCTCTCCAGGGCGTTCTTGCGGCGCTGGGTCTCCCGCTGCTGTCGGGCGGCCAAGCGGGCCTTGGCGGCGTTGGCGACCTTCTCCAGCACGGCGCGGGCCTGCTGCTTCTCGCCGCGCTTGGTGGAGGTGAGGAAGTGCCGCAGCTCCTTGCCGACTACCGACGAGACGATGCGCGAGGCGGCGGAGGTGCCCAGGATCTCCTTGGTCTGCCCCTCGAACTGCGGCTCGGGCAGTCGCACCGTGACCACGGCGGTCAGGCCTTCGAGCACGTCCTCCTTGGTGACCGCCTCGTCGTTGGCCTTGAGCAGCTTGGTGCTCCGCAGCTGGTCGTTGACGACCCGCACCAGCGCCCGCTCGAAGCCGGTCATGTGGGTGCCGCCCTTGGGGGTGGCGATGACGTTCACGAACGAGCGCGTGGTGGTGTCGTAGCCGCGCCCCCAGCGCATCGCGACGTCGACCTCCAGCTTCCGCTCGACGTCGGTGGGGACCATGTGGCCCAGGTCGTCGAGGACCGGCACGGTCTCGCTGAAGTGGCCGGAGCCCTCGAAGCGCAGGACGTCGTTGATGCCCTCGTCGGGGGCGAGGTAGGCGCAGAACTCGCCGATGCCGCCGTCGAAGCGGAACTCCTCCTCGTACGGCGGCTCCTCCTCGGAGCGCTCGTCGCGCACCGCGATGGTGAGGCCGGGGATGAGGAAGGCGGTCTGCCGGGCGCGGTCCAGCAGCGACTCGCGCGTGATGTCGGCTTCCTTGAGGAAGATCTGCCGGTCGGCCCAGAAGCGGATGCGGGTGCCGGTGACCTTCTTGGCCACTCGGCGCACCTCCTCCAGGCCGGGGGCCGGGGTGAAGTCCGCGTCGGGGCCGGGGGCGCTGAAGCGGCCGGCGATGCCGCGCCGGAAACTGATGGCGTGGGTGTGGCCCTCGCGGTCGATCTCCACGTCCAGGCGGGCCGAGAGCGCGTTGACCACCGAGGCACCCACACCGTGGAGGCCACCGGACGCGGTGTAGGAGCCGCTGCCGAACTTGCCGCCCGCGTGCAGCTTCGTCATCACCAGTTCGACGCCGGACAGTCCCGATTTGGGCTCGATATCGACCGGAATACCGCGGCCGTCGTCCCGCACCTCGACCGATCCGTCGCGGTGCAGGACGACGTCGATGCGGGTGCAGAACCCGGCGAGGGCCTCGTCGACGGAGTTGTCGATGATCTCCCACATGCAGTGCGTCAGACCGCGACTGTCCGTCGAGCCGATGTACATGCCGGGGCGTTTGCGGACCGCCTCCAGCCCCTCCAAGACCGAAAGATGCCGTGCGGAGTAATCCTCAGGTTCATGAACGGCTGCGGTGAGGGCGGTCACGTGGACATCTCCTGCGGTCGAAGGACAGGGGCACGCGCACAGGCTCGTGGCCTCGGGAGTGTGCGCACACACGGGCGGACGAGGGCGGGCGGTAGTAGGCCCAGCTTGGTTCATGGGTGTGACAGGACCGGGCACCCCCTGGCCACTCCCGCGATCCCGGGGCGAAACCACCGAGAGTGACGGCGCGTGCGGCTCACCACCCGCCCGACAGCAGTGAGGCGCGCCGGTTCTCTCACGGTCACACCACGCGCGACATTACCATCTCCGGCCCGTGCGGCCCGGCTGCTCCCCTTCCGCCCGATAGCTAGGCGTGTCGTCGGGTACAAGACAAGGAAGAGAACCCGCAAACCGGGTGAAGCAGGCCACAAAACCGGCCGATTCCGCTGTCGGCGTACACAGGAGCTGGTTGGGAAGCTCTTCGTCCGGTTAGATGTTGTCCAGAGTGACTAACGCCGAGCATTGAGGAAGGCGAAGTGACTGGAACTCTTGCCCCCACGCAGCCCCTGACCGCTGCAGACCGCTGCGACCGCTGCGGAGCGCAGGCGTACGTCCGAGTGGTTCTCAACTCCGGTGGCGAACTACTGTTCTGCGCGCACCACATGCGCAAGCACGACGATTCGATCAGAAAGATCGCCTCGGAAATCCAGGACGAGACGAGTCGCCTCCATGAGGCACCGGCCACTCCGGCCGAGGACGAGCGTTAAGTCATCTGACGACAGGCGTCCAGCGGGGGCCTCCACCACGGAGGCCGCCGCTGATGTCGTGTCACCGGCATGGCGGGCCCTCCTCCGATCCCGCTCCGCTTGACACTCTGGGCATGGCGTCCGCGTTCCTTCGCCGTCTCCCCCACACCGAGAGACACACACGTATATCCTGACTCTCAGCTCGTATATGCGCGGCTCTGTCTCGACGCCACGGAGGCGGGATGACGAAGGTCCTGATCGATGACCCGCGCCGTTCGACGAGCGCCATAATGCCCGCGCATGGCACGTTCAGGCCCTCCTACCCAGCACGGCGAGCACCGCAGCGCGGGGGGCTGCCGATCTACTCGTGGCCGCATGTGCCGAGGTCGCGGGGTTGGCGCTGCTGCACTACGATCGGGACTTCGAAGCGATCGCCCGCCGTACCGGCCAACCCACCCGATGGGTCGCCGAACCCGGTTCCCTGTGAGAGAAAAGCGCATGCTGATCCTGCTGCCCCCGTCCGAAGGCAAGGCGACGGCGGGGGATGGTCCCAAGTTGGACCTGTCCGCGTTGAGTCTCGCCGAGGTGACCGAGGCGCGTGAGACGGTGCTGGATGCGCTGGAGCGGGTGTGTTCGGGGCCGGTGGACGCGGCGCGCGAGGTGTTGGGGCTCTCGGAGCGGCAGGTCGACGCCGTCCAGCGTGACTTGGAGGTGCGGATCGCGCCGACACTGCGCGCCGCCGACCTCTACACCGGTGTCCTCTACGACCACCTGCGCCTGCCCGACCTGCTGGCCAGCGGCGCCGCAGCACGCACACAGGCATCGGTGCTGATCTTCTCCGGGCTGTGGGGTGCGGTCGGGGTGACCGACCCGCTGCCACCCTACCGGCTCTCGATGGGGGTCAAGCTGCCGCCGCTGGGCGCGCTCGGGACGTTCTGGAAGTCGCGGCTGAGCGGCGTGCTCGCCGCCCGTGCCGAGGGCCGGCTGATCGTGGACTGCCGTTCGGCGGCCTACGCCACCGCGTTCGTTCCCACGGGTGAGACCGCCGAGCGCGCGGTCTCCGTGCGGGTGCTGCGGGAGACCACGAACGGGGGCGTGACCAAGCGCTCCGTCGTCAGTCACATGGCCAAGGCCACCCGGGGAGCGATCGCGCACACGCTGCTCGCCAAGGGCGTGGACGCACACACGCCCCGGGAGCTTGCCGATGCCCTCAACGACCTCGGGCACGTCGCCGAGCTCGCCCCGCCCGCGCGCGGGAAGCGCCCGGCCACGCTCGACATCGTCGTTCGCGCGTGAGCTGACCCGGCTCAGGCCAGCTTCAGGTCGATCAGCGCTATGGCGAACTCGTGGCGGGACGAGATCCGGTAGCCCCACGGGTTGGCGACCACATGGTTGCCAACCTGCTGGAGGTGCCAGCGCGCCGCGTCCTGCTCCTGGGCCTCGTAGAAGCACCAGCCGAAGTAGTGGTGGGCGTCAAGGTGATGCGAGGTCGGGCCGGGCGTCGCAGTGATCCACTTGGCGGCGGCCGACCGCAGCTCCGCGATCACCGCGTCCGACCAGTGTTCGAGCTGAAACTTGGCATACGCCCAGGTCTTCCCCTCGTCCCCCACGAGGTCCTCGAAGACAGACCGGACGTACTCGAAGTGGGCCGCCGGGAGCAGGTAGGTGACCGGGTGTCCCGGAGGTGCCAGGGCGACGGTTTCGCGCGCGAAGGCGTACATCTCCTCGTGGGATCCGTGCCACTTCTCGCACAGCACCTGCAATCGGCGCCAGTTGGATTCGACCAGGAAGCGGGAGCGCTGGGCGACGTTGGCCCAGATCTGGTCCTGCTGCTCGCGGTCGAGCGACATGCCCATGCCGTAGGCGAGCATCTGGTGCCAGGGCACAGGGTCGTCAGGGCGGAGCTTCGCCGCCTCCAGGAGAGGTTCCTCGGCGGCACCGAGGCTGGCGAAGAAGAGCTTGAACCGGTCCTCACCCACGCTGGGGGCGTATCCGCCGCCGCGGATCTTCCAGGCCTCGCTGATCAGCGTGGAGCCGAGCCAGAGCAGGATGTCAGAGGCGTCCGCACCCGACATCCCGTCCTCCAGGAGGTCGAAGACCTCCCCACTGCGTCCGACCGCGGCGCTGGCAAGAGCGTCCACCCGCTCCACCCGCAGGTCGTAATCGTCGCGGCACTCCCGCAACAGCGCCAGCCCCGCCTGGAGGTACCCGTCCCGCACCGCGTGCACGCCCGCGCTCAGCGCAGGGTCCACCCACAGGCGTGTGGTGACGAGGCCCTCGGCTAGCGCTTCGATCTTCGCGTCCTTCTTACGGCTGCCGAACAGTCTCATGATTCTGCGACATTAGCGGCATACCAGACACGGTGCCGCCGCCGGACGCGGATCACCGGTAACGAAGCGGTCTCGGTCTTTTATCTCACTCCTACATGGCATCCGACATGATCGTGCATGTCGGATGAAGGATGTACGGAGCGGCTCCCCGGCACAGCGTCCCACTCGGGCATCGCCACACCCGAGGTGGAGGGCCCGCCGGGCCAGGCCGCACACGGACCGGGCCGACCTTCCAAGGTCGCGGGAAGGTCGGCCCGGGATACACCGTGCGTGTGTGTGCCGGACGGATTCGGCTAGGTCAGTCCAGGTAGTCGCGGAGCACCTGGGAGCGCGACGGGTGCCGAAGTTTCGACATCGTCTTGCTCTCTATCTGCCGAATCCGCTCACGGGTCACGCCGTAGACCTTGCCGATCTCGTCCAGCGTCTTGGGCTGGCCGTCGGTAAGGCCGAACCGCATGGAGACCACACCGGCCTCGCGCTCGGACAGGGTGTCGAGCACGGAGTGCAGCTGCTCCTGCAGCAGGGTGAAGCTGACCGCCTCACCCGGCTGGATGGCCTCGGAGTCCTCGATGAGGTCACCGAACTCGCTGTCACCGTCCTCGCCCAGCGGCGTGTGCAGGGAGATGGGCTCGCGGCCGTACTTCTGGACCTCGACGACCTTCTCCGGGGTCATGTCGAGTTCCTTGGCCAGCTCCTCCGGGGTGGGTTCCCGGCCGAGATCCTGGAGCATCTGCCGTTGGACGCGCGCGAGCTTGTTGATGACCTCGACCATGTGCACCGGTATACGGATGGTGCGGGCCTGGTCGGCCATCGCCCGGGTGATGGCCTGCCGGATCCACCAGGTGGCGTAGGTGGAGAACTTGAAGCCCTTGGTGTAGTCGAACTTCTCGACCGCGCGGATCAGGCCCAGGTTGCCCTCCTGGATCAGGTCCAGGAAGAGCATGCCGCGCCCGGTGTAGCGCTTGGCCAGCGAGACCACGAGCCGCAGGTTCGCCTCAAGCAGGTGCTTCTTGGCGCGCCCGCCGTCCTCGGCGATCCACTCCAGTTCGTCGAGGAGCTCGGGGCTGAGCGTGTGCCGCTCCTCCGCCAGCTTCTCCTCGGCGAACAGGCCGGCCTCGATGCGCTTGGCGAGCTCGACCTCCTGCTCGGCGTTGAGCAGCGCGACGTTACCTATCTGCTTCAGGTAGTCCTTGACCGGGTCGGCGGTGGCGCCCGCGGCGACGACCTGGGCCGCGGGGGCGTCGTCGTCATCGTCGTAGAGGACGAAGGCTTCGTCCTCGTTGGTGGTGGACACCGCCTTCTCCGGAGTGCCGGCGCCCTCGGGGCGGGCGGGGCGCCCGACGGGCTCGGGCTTCTCCGGCCGGTCTTCGACGAGCTCCAGCTCGACGCCGGTGTCCTCAAGGTCGTCGGCGATTTCGAGGTCGAGGTCCTGATCGTCGGTCGCGGCGAGACCGATCTCGTCCTCGGGCTTCTTCTTCTCGCTCGCCTTGGTCTTCTTCGCGGCGGCGGGCTTGGCCGCGGACTTGGCGGCGCTCTTCTTGGTCGCCTTCTTGGCGGGCGCCCCCTCGGCCTCCCCAGCGTCCGCGCGCTTCTTCGCAGCGGGTGTCGCGGACGCGGCACCGGAGTCGACAACCGCGGTCACGGTGTCGGGCTGCTCCTGCGCCGCCGCGGCGCGCTTGGCCCTGGTCGTCGCGGTGGTGGCCTTCTTGGCGGCAGGCTTGGCTGCTGCGGGCGCCTTGCGCCGCGTGGACTTCCGCCGCGCGGGTGCCGACTCCTCAGCCCCGACCACGAGGGTGACACCCTCCTTGGTCAGGCTGCGGAGCACGGCTTGAGCCTGCGACATCGGGATGTCGGCCTCCTCGAAGGCACGGCGTACGTCCTCGGGCTCAAGGTACCCCTGGGACCGCCCACGCTCGATCAGCTGCTGGATGACGGGCTCTTGCAGCGACTCCGGCTGCTTAGAGCGGGTCGAACTGGCAGGTGACACAAACACCTCTCGAACGGACGTGTGGCGAGATTGCTGGACCCGGCGGCCCGATGAGCCACGAGGGAGAGCGGCGCCCTGACCTCGCTGTTGCCCGGGAACATCCCCGCCTGGACGGGGAAGACTTATTTTCTTCAGCGTATGCGCCCTGTCTAGCGTATGGGCACATCCGCCCAGTAGGATTTTTCTCCGCTACCGTTGCGGATCGAACCCCACCGTCGGGTCCTCGAACCCACCCCCCGCGCGAGCGGGGTTAATGGTTCCTCCACCTTAGGCAAAGTGTCGGACTTCTTCGTACGGTCTGCTTACTCCGGCGTGGCCTCAGGCCACCGGAAGATGGACGGCGAGCAGTGTGACGTCGTCGTCCTGCTCATACCCTGCGAGCATGCCTTCAACAAGGTACTCCAGCATGTGCTGCGGTTCCCCCACCACCTCCGGCGGCGCCTGCGACGCTACGGCGACTAGATCTTCGATCCCGGTGGCGACGGCCCGCCTCCGGTTCTCAACAAGTCCATCGGAGTAGAGCACCACGGTGTTACCGGGTTCCACGAAAAATTTGTGGTGCCCCCGCTCCGAGACCAACCCGAGCGGTGTGTCGGGATCTCCTTCGAGCAGCCGCGGAGCCCCCTGGGTGGAGACCACCAGAGGCGGCGGGTGGCCCGCGTTGCTCAGGTCGATCTGCCCCGTCTCGGGGTCGAGGACGAAGTAGACCAGCGTGGTGACCTGGTCTAACCCCTCAGTGGCGTCGAACATGCGGTCGAGGCCGGTGAGCACGTCGGCCGGCTCGGGCATGCTGAACGCGAGCGCACGCAGCGCGTTGCGCACCCGGCTCATCCCGGTGGCCGCCTTGAGCCCCTTGCCCATGACGTCTCCGAGGACACCGGCCACGCGGCCGTCGGGCAGGGGAAAAGCGTCGTACCAGTCGCCGCCCACCTGCACGTGCTGGGTGCCGGAGCTGTACGACGCCCGCATCCGGATGCCTTTGACCTCGGGGAGGTCCTCGGGAAGCAGGCTCTGCTGCAGCGCCTCGGCGGTGCGGTGCTCGCGCTCGAACAGCTGCGCGCGCTCCAACGCCAGGGCGCACTGGCCGGCGAGCGCTTCGAGGAAGACCTTCTCCTCGTCGGAGACGTCGCGGCGGCTGGTGAAGGCGAAACGCAGCGCGCCCATGGGCAGCCCGGCGCTGAGCAGGGGCAGGGCGATCCACGACTGCTCGTCGGTGTGCTCCAGGAAGTCGATGATCTCGGGCGCGTCGTCGAGGAGGGCGCACAGTTCCAGCGGGCTGCGCACGATGAGGGGGCCGCGCTCGCGCACGGCTGCCGCCATCGTGCAGGGGTAGTCCAGACCGACGTCGCGCGGCTGGCCACCGGGGATGTCGCGCAGGTCGTGGACGGTGGAGCCCAGCAGCCGCAGCCGGAGGCGGTCGCGGTCGAGCTCGGCCAGGGTGGTGCGGTCGGCGCCCACGGCCGAGCGCCCGATCTCGGTCATGACCTCGACGACCTGGTCGACCGTCAGCGCCTCGGCCAGGTCGGAGGTGGCCTTCTGCAGCCGCACCGTGCGCAACGCGGCCTCGCCCAGCTGCTGGGTGAGGCGCTGACGCATGTCGTCGGCCTCGCGCTGGACGGTGACGTCGGTGTTGGCGCCGACCCACTCGACGACCTCGCCGCCGCGGGTGATCGGCACCGCCCGGGAGCGATAGTGCCGGGTCTCGCCGGACTGGATGCGGATCCGGAAGGTGGCGTCGAAGATCATCCGGTCGGCGATGGCGTCGTCCCAGGCGCGTTCGACGCGCTCCCGGTCGTCGGGGTGGACGGCGTCGAGCCATCCGCGGCCCAGGTAGCGCTCGACCGGCTGGCCGGTGATGGCGCGCCACTCCGGGCAGTCCTCACTGATCTTCCCGTCGGGGGTCGCTGCCCAGACCACCTGGTTGGTGGCGGCGAGCAGGGACCGGTAGCGCTCCTCGCTTCGTCGCAACGCCACCTCCGCTTTGTGCCTGTCGCTCAGGTCGACCGCGATCAGCGCCACCCCGTCGATCACCCCATCCTCGCCGTAGGCCGGGAACCAGGACATCGCCCAGTGCGGCTGGTTGCCGTAAGCATCCAGGACACCGCCGTCCATGTGGTGATCGCTGTAGACCACGGTCTCTCCGGCCAGCGCCGCCGTGATCGCGGATTCGTGGGCCGCGACGTCGTCGGGGGACGCACACACCTCCGCCGGGGTGCGCCCGTGAAGTTCGGTTTCGCCGTGTCCGTAAATTGCGGCCAGGGTCCGATTCACCCGACGGAAGCGCGCCGAGGTGTCGAGAAACGCGAATCCGATGGGTGCTTCCTTGAGCAAAGTGTCGAGCAGTGCCGAATCGGAGGAGCCGAGTCCGGACATGCGTGGGAGAGGGAGGGATGTCTCGGTGCTCAACAATGACACCTCCGGGGTCCGGGTCACCCCCACGGGCGTGGGGCTCGCTCATGCGAGCGCCAAGAGCTTAACGAATTCGGGGGAGGGCGAAGACGGGAGGACGGCCGGTACCACCCCGGCTCCGGCCGCCTCGCGACGACGCGTGCTGACGCAACACCATCTCCGCCCCAGCATAGGCCACTGCCCTTCGCTGGTCCGATGCTCCGGCGGAAAGCCAACGTCCTTCACAGAAGGTAAATGATACGCCGCTTCACTCACGTTCGCCGCCCCGGGTGGGGTTTCGGTCAGCCTATTCTCGGCGAAACGCGAGCTTGAGCTGGAGGAACATGGATATTTACACAGCGGCCCGGATTTCCTGCTAGGTCCGAAAAAGGTATACACCAATTAAAGGACACCCTGAGAGGGGTTGACACGCTTCCGCGAACAAGTGAAATGGATGGAGGTCGCCGTCCAGACCACCGCCAGCGAGGGGCGTGAGCAAGGATGCTCCAGACCTATCCTGTCCGTGACCTGCAGCAGGTCGCGGCCCGACTGCACGACGAGTTCAGCGTGCTGTCCCACCGATGTGTCGAACGCTGCGTCAGCGACACCTGGAAATGCGCGGAGCACCTCGGCTACCAGGTCACACCGGGCCTGGTGGAGGGACTCGCCAGGGAACACCTGCAAGCCGTGATCAACTCCGAGCCGCCGTCCCGACTGGCCGTCGCCCTGCCCGCACAGCCACACGAAGGCCTGGTGTAGGGCGAACAGCCGGCACTGACGCGCGGTGACCGTTCGACTTCCGGGCGCCCCACCAGGGCGCCCCACCTCGTGCGGTCCGACCCGCGGGCCGATTCGCACTGGCCTGGACGGTGGGTGCCATAGGCTTTATCGGGTGTCCGAACCTCGCCTCTCCCCACAGCCGGACCCCGAGCCCGCGCCGAAGGCCATTTTCGCCGAAATGCTGCGGGCGGCGCGCGCCCTTCTCGCGATGCGGCACCCGCTGGACGCCGAAATCGGCGTCAGCGAGATGCTGGGCTCCTGGTGGGGACTGACCATTCCCGGCACTCCCGGCCTCGATGTCGAGCGCCGACTCGGCGAGGGCCTCGTCGCCCACGCCCGATCCTCCGGAACAGCGGCGGGACTCGCCCTGCTGAGCGGGGTCGCGGTGCTGGGGACGTCACGCCGTCAGCGCGTCCTCGCCAAGAAGGGGATCGTCGAGCTGGGACGCCAGAACATCGCACGGCCGCCGTGGGCCAGCGCACTGGGCGAGGCGCGCCCCGTGGCCGCCTACGTGTCGGGCACCCGGTTCGGCGACACCGACGACCTCATCTGCACGTTCCGCTACGACACCGACCCGGGCCCGGCGGACGAGGCCGCGCACGCCCTGATCGCGGTCATCGATCACAACAGTGGCGGCGTGCTCCGCGACGTATGGGTGACGACCAAGGTCGAGCGGCTCCTTGAGCACTGCCGCGCCGAGCAGGCGGATAACCCCATGGCGACCTTCGAACCGCTCGACCTCGGACACGCCCGCGCGCTGCTGGAGAACACGGTGGCCAAGACGGACCAGCGGCTGGCCGACAGCGCGGCCGCGCACGCCGACCCCGCCGCGGCCACCGGAGCCACCGGGCCCTCGGGCGGGTCCCTGGCAGCGCACCACGCTCTCCTCCGCGCGCGGTTGCGGGTCCTTCCCCAGCCGGGCGACGACGTCCTGGCCGAACCGGTGTGGCGCCACGACCGCCGGGCGATGCTCGCCGCCCGGTTCCTGGCCTCCGACGAGGCCGCCGAGCTCTCCGACTCCTACGCGGCCAGCAGATGCGTGGACCACATCATCGACTACGGCTGCGACCGCGACGCCGGACGCCCGCTGCGCGTCAGCCCGCGCAAGGTGGAGGCGTTCCTGCTGACGTGGCTGCCGCGCCGGGTGGTCCTCCTGCCCTCCGAGCAGGAGGCGATGCCGCACGTGCTGGCGGCGTGGATCCGCTGGGCCGGGCCCCGGTCGGGCCTGCCCGAGGTCGCGGTCGGCGCCACCCTCGACGCGCTGTGGGAGTCGACCGCGTCCTTCACCACCGCCTACCGCGACCCCACCGCGTCCTTCGGGCTGAACCGGAAGGCGATCGCACGTCTGCTCCCCGACCGCGACCTGTCGGCACTCCCCCGCCGCATGTTCGCCTTCCCGCTCCTGGCCAGCGACCTGCTGGAGGAGTCGGCGGGCGACTTCGACCCCGCGACCCCGGCCGGGCGCCGGGCGCTGCTGCGGCTGGACCACTTCGGGGAATACGACACCCCAGCGGGCCACCGCGGCAAGCACGAGACGCGCGCCGACGACTGGGACACGTCTGACCACGCGAACGAGCACGCCGCCTCCGAGGAGGAGATCGCGGCCCACGAGCACCTGGCCGCGCGCCTCTGGAACGGCGAGCCGCCCGCCCTGTGGGCGGCGGCCCAGCGCCTGCTCGACCGCGGCCTCGGCCGACCCGCCGTGCTGCGGATCCTGCTCGACGCCCTACAGCAGGCGGAGGACGACGACGCCCTGACCGCGGCGCTGGACAACCTGTAGCGGTCAGCGGCCGCCGCCTCGCCCGCGGTCCGGTGGTCGACCGCGGTCAGCTGTGATCGCGGGTCGCAGGGACCGCTGACACCGCGCCTGGCCGCGGGTGGCTACGGGTGTGGTCCCGGGGTCAGCGGGGGTCGAGGAGGCGGGCGCGCAGGGCGTCGATGGTCTCGGGGGCGATCTTGAGGCCGTCAGCGACATACCCCTCGAACGAGCCGTAGACGCGGTCGGCCTCGTCGAACGCGGACTGGAGGTACTCCTCGCGGACCTCCACCAGCGGTCGGAGCAGGTCCCGGTCGACGCCGTGGCGCTCGGCCGACCCGTACACCCACTCCCGCGCCTGGGACAGGCGGGGGTTGCTGGCGAGGTAGTCGGCGATGATCGCCTCGCGCGGCACGTCGAGCAGGGCCAGCAGCAGGGCGGCACCCCAGCCGGTGCGGTCCTTGCCCGCACTGCAGTGGAACACCAGCGGAGAGGGTCCGGTGGCCGCCAGGCGGATCAGCTCCCGGTAGCCGGCCAGAGCGTCGTCCCAGCTCACGAGCATTCTGTTGACCTCGCGCACGAACCGCTCGCCGCCGCCGTCGGACAGCAGCGCGATGGAGCGCTCAGGGTCGGTCAGTATCGCGGCGAGGTCGGCGCCGGTGCTGTGGTCACCCTGGACGTCGAGGGCCACGTACTCCGCACCGTCGGGGACGCGGTCGGCCGCGGCCTCGCGCTCGAAGGAGCTGCGCAGGTCGACCTGGAGGCGCAGGCCCAGATGGTTGCCGAGGGCGTGGAGCTCGTCGTCGGTGAGGTTGGACAGGGAGTCGGAGCGGTAGACCACGCCGCGGCGGACCGTTGACCCGTCGCGTGTCGTGTGTCCGCCGAGGTCGCGGAAGTTGGGGGCGGTGGCCGGGAAATGGGCGTCGTTCGTCACGAAAGCGACGATACCGACTGGCGGCGGCTTCCCCCGCACGCGGGAGCAGGGCAGGTCACGAGGTGGATGTCTCCCCCCGCAGCGCCGCGATCTGGTCTCCCGCCTCCTTGACGTCCTTGACCGTGTCGACGCCGCGCCAGAAACCGTCGATGCGGTACCCGAACAGCCGCCCCTCCTTGGCCAGCTCCGGGAAGGTGCTGGACTCGTGGTCACCCTTGACCGGCAGCATCGGGACGACGGCGCGTTCGAAGAGGTAGACACCCGCGTTGATCCAGAACGGCAGCTGCGGGCTCTGCGTGAAGCCCTCGATCACGCCGTCATCGGCGACGTCGACGATGCCCCAGCTGGTCCGGAACCGCGCGAGGCCCAGGGTGACCAGCCCGCCCTTCTCCCGGTGGTAGGCGGTGAACTCGTCCAGCGGGAACCAGGTGAGGATGTCGCCGTTGAGGGCGAAGAAGGGGTCATCGGAAGCGCGCAGACCGCCCGCCGCGTAGCGCAGGCCACCGCCGCGGCCCAGCGGTTCGTCCTCGACCACCAGGGTGGTCTCGGGCCCGCTGGTACGCGCGGCCAGGTGGCCGCGCAACACCTCCGCCTTGTATCCGCAGGACACGACGGCGTGCTCGACGCCGTGTCCGGCCAGCCAGTCGAGCTGGTGGTCGATAATCGGCCGCCCGGCGATCTCGACCATGGCCTTGGGACGGGTGTCGGTGTAGGGCCGCAGCCGGGTGGCCTGGCCTCCGGCCAGGATGATCGCCTGGGTGACAGGGGAGGTACGTCCACTCATGGAGCGGAGCGTAGCAGTCACCCGCCCGGGGCGGCGGTTCCGCTCCGGGCCCCGAGCCCGCCTCCGGCGGCGGATCAGCCCTGGGTGAGCTCCGAGTACGCCTGGCGCAGGTCCGCGCTGGTGATGCGGGTCAGCTCGGCGGCGGTCGCGGCGTCGCCCACTTCCTCGGCCACCCGCAGGTCGCGGTAGGAGCACGACTTCTCGAACAGGGATCGGGCGAAGCGCCCGTTGCCCAGCTCGTCGATCCAGCCTCCGTCGCACACGTAGCCGAAGATGCGCCGCAGGTCCTCGCGCGCCGCGGGATCGAACGCATCACCGGTGCGGGCGGCCAGGACGTCGGCGATCTCGCCCAGCTCGTCGGCGGTGTAGCTGGGGAAGGCCACCCGTACACCGAAGCGTGACGACAGCCCGGCGTTACTGGCCAGGAAGTGGTCCATTTCGTCGGGGTATCCGGCCAGCACGATGACCAGCCGGTCCCGGTCGTCCTCGGCCCGCTTGAGCAGCGTCTGGATGGCCTCGGCGCCGAACGCGTCGCCGCCGCTGTAGCCGGGGTTGGCCAGGGCGTAGGCCTCGTCGATGAACAGCACGCCGCCCAGTGCCCGGTCGATGAGCCGGTTGGTCTTGATCGCGGTGGCGCCCAGGTGCTCACCCACCAGGTCGGAGCGTTGCGCCTCGACGACCTCGGCCCGCCCGAGCAGACCCAGCGCGGCGAACACGCGGCCGAGGACGCGCGCCACCGAGGTCTTTCCGGTGCCGGGCGGTCCGGAGAACACGAAGTGCCGCATCGGCGCCTGGGTACGCAAGCCCTGCTCCTCACGGAGCTTGGCCACCTGCAGCTGGGCGACGATCGAGCGAACCTGCCCCTTGACCGGTTCCAGCCCGATCATGCCGTCGAGTTCGGCCAGAGCCCCGGCGATGTCCGGCGTGTCGCCGAAACCGGGCAGGCGCGCGGTGAGTTCCTCGAAGGCGGTAATGATGTCGTCGGCGCGCACGGTGACCAGGTCGTCGGGGACCGGCCGATGCTCGTGCGCGCCGGACGTCACCACGCGCACGTCCCGGGCCTCGGCCGCCTTCTCCACCAGCGAGCGCACGAAGCGTCCGTTGCCCAGGTCGTCGATGGCCCCCCGCTGCGCCACTTGATCGAACCGCCGGCGCAGGGCCGGGCGGGCCTCGTCCTCGATGCGGTCGCCGCGCTGCTCGAACAGGTGCTCGGAGATCTGCCGCAGCTCCTCGGCGGTGTAGCTGGGGAACGTGACGCGGGTGGCGAACCGCGAGGCCAGGCCGGGGTTAGAGGCGAGGAAGCGGTCCATCTCGGCCTCGTATCCGGCAAGGATCACGACAAGCCGGTCCCGGTCGTCCTCGGCACGCTTGAGCAGGGTCTGCACGGCCTCGTTGCCGAACCGGTCCGGTTGCCCGTCTCCATCGTTGACCAGCGAGTACGCCTCGTCGATGAACAGCACACCGCCCAGGGCGCGGTCCACCAGCTCGTTGGTCTTGATCGCGGTCGCGCCGAGGTACTCGCCGACCAGGTCGGCCCGCTGCGCCTCGATCACGTGCGGTGTGGGGAGCAGGCCGAAGGAGTGGAAGATCGTCGCCAGGGTACGGGCCACGCTGGTCTTACCGGTCCCCGGCGGCCCCGAGAACACCAGGTGGCGCAGGGGCTTGTCGACCGAGTACCCGGCGTCGGCGCGCAGCCGCGCCGCCTCGATGGACGCCGCGATAGCGCGCACCTGCTGCTTGACCGGGTCGAGGCCGATCATGTTCTCCAGTCGGGCCAGGGCCTCGTCGACGGGAATGGGGTCCGGCACGTCGCCGCTCTGGGCGCAGCTCGCGCCGCTGGCGGAGCCCGCGATGGCGCGGCGGCGGGTGGCCGCGGAGCCGCCCGCCCCGTTGGCCGGGCGGGGGTGGGGGCTCGGTCCCGGCCGGGTGCCCGGGTCCGCGTCCGGGGCTCCGTCACGGGGCCGCATTCCGCTGCGCAGCCGGTACCCGGCGAAGGCCCGCCAGCCGAGCGCAGCGCCGGCTGCCGCCGCACACACGACGACGCCCGCGGCGGGCGCGACGGTGTCGGTGAGCAGTCCGGCGAGTGCGACAGCCAGACCCGCGATCAGCCCGACCAGCAGCGCCAGCAGGGTGGTGTGCCAGGTGGGAAAAGCGGTGATGCGGGTGGCCAGGAGGGCCACCAGCAGCGTGATGAGCGGGAGGAGCAGCAGAATCGGGGAGTCGGCGACCGGGATCGGGATCTGGAACAGGACGTAGGCGAGGACCAGCCAGACGAGGGAGACCAGGGCCGTGGCGACGGCGTCGGAGGAACGCATCAGGGCTGCGAAGAGGCAGAGCGCCGCGACGGCGATGGTGATCGCCATGAGCACCGGGAAGGCGGCCAGGTAGGCGAGCACGGCGGCGGCCGTGATCACCGCCAGTGCCCCGAACAGTCGGGTGCGCAGCGGCGCGGCGTGGTAGGCGGTGCGCAGCCGGGCGAGCGGCGTCTTCTCGTCGGGTCTGTGGGTGATGCGGGTTCGGTCCTCGCGCGCCATCACCTGCTCCTCCCCCTTGCGTCCCGACGTGGGCGTCGCCGCGCCCGCGCGGCACCGGCGGCCGCTCACCTTTTCTACAGCCCCGGGACCATGGCTCGACAAGCCCCGTGACGGCACCCATCTTCGCGGCAGTGGCGCGGATTTCTCCGGCACCATCGCGGCGGCGCGTCGGCGTGTCGCACGCGCGGGTTTTTCGGCCCGGCCGTTATCTACAGCAGTGGTAGCTGCTCGTCGCGATCGGCTCGGTGCCGACGCAGGTGGCGCCATTTGGGCAGCTTGTCCAGGTAGGACCAGCTCATCCGGTGGTACGGGGTGGGCCCGTGCTCGGCGAGTGCGGCGCGGTGGACGGGCGAGGGGTAGCCGGCGGCCGTGGCGAACCCGTAGCCGGGGTAGTCCGCGTCGAGCCCGGCCATGTAGGTGTCGCGGTGCACTTTGGCGAGGACAGAGGCGGCGGCGACCGTCACGCTGCTGAGGTCGGCCTGGACCTGGGTGCGCACCGGCCAGGGGGCGCCCAGGTAGTCGTGTCGCCCGTCGAGGATGACGACGTCGGGCCGGTCGCGCAGGCCCTCCAGCGCGCGGGCGGCGCATCGGCGCAGCGCCTCGGTCATGCCGACCTCGTCGATCTCGGCCGGTTCGGCCGCGCCGAAGGCGTGGTCGACCACCCACGGCCGGAGCAGCTCCGCCATGGCCGTGCGGCGCTTAGGGGTCAGCTTCTTGGAATCGGTCAGGCCTTCGGGGGGCGGCGAGCCGTCGGTGACGGCGGCGCAGACCACGACGGGGCCGGCCCACGCGCCCCGCCCCACCTCATCGATTCCGGCGACGCGGGTGGCGCCCTCACCGGCCAGCTCCCGTTCCAGGGCGTAGGTGGGTGTGCTCACGGCGCGGGAGGCGGTCGAGGACGAAGAGGATGCGGCCACCCGGCCAGCTTAGAGGAGCGGGGCGGTACCGGCCGACGACTCGGTCATCTGCGCCCGGCCAGATCACGCCCCAGAGAGTGGCCGACGTTGGCACAGACAACAAGTGTCCAGACCCCCATGACGAGCAGGGTGGCACTGGTCCCGAGTGCGATGAGCAGCAGGATCGAGGAGGCGACCCCGACCACCAAAGAGACGAAGCCGACGAGCACGGTGCTCCAGCCCCGTATGATCCACTCGGGTGCGGTGTCCTGCCGGGCCGCCGGGGCGGTCCCCCCGTTGGGCGCACCGACGGCACCGAGGCGGGCGTCGATGCGGCGGTCGATCTCCTCCCCGATGCGATCGACGAGTCCTTCGGCTACGACGTCGTCGTAGTCCGTGCCGAGGTCGTCTCGGGCCGCGACCGCCGACCGGATTTCCGCGTCGACACGGTCGCCCCTGTTCTGCGTCTGCTCACTCATATGTGCGCTAACGCGGGCCGCCGCTCGGACGGTTCACCCCAGCGCACGACGCCGCTCGTTCTACCCCTCACCCCAGGGATCCTTGCCTGAACCATCGACGTCACCACGGTGCCGGACTCCCGTGGCCGTCCCCCCAGCACGGTCGCCACCGTATTCCTCCTGCCACCGCGTGTGACACCCAGGCAAGGATGCTTACGTTCGGTAGTTTTCGGTTGACCTCAAGATGCCGAAGGGGACGGTCGAAGAGTGATCCGGAGCACGGACACGGCCTGCGGACCCCTGTACGGCCTCACGGTGCTGGCGGTACGGCTCGCCGTGGGGTGGGTGTTCGCCGAACACGCCTGGCGGGCGCGCGACGGAGGCCCCCTCACCACGGCACGGCTCACCGAACTCGGGCCTTCCGCCGGTGACCTCGTGGTGGCCGTCCTGCCCTACGTCGAGCTGCTCTGTGCCGCCGCGTTCGCTGTCGGCCTCGTCACACCGCTGTCCGGGGCAATGCTGGCGGCCTTCGCGGCTGGCGCGCTGTGGCTGTCGATGACGGCCCCGCCGCACACGCCCGCCCTCCCTACGGCCTCGCCCGCACTGCTGGCCACGTTGATGCTGGCCTGCCTGCCGCCGGCGCTGTACCCCGGCCGGTGGTCGATGGACGGGGTGATGTCCGCTCTCACGGCGGCGCAGCGGGGAATATCTCGAAATCAGCCGATTCTCACCCCGCAAATCCCCACCCGGCGGCCCGAGGACGCCCCGCCCCTCCCCTATCCTGAGGGGCGGGCCGCACGTCGGCGGCCGTCTCATACTTGACGCGGCCCCCGGAGGCCCCCTCCCAGGTGTCGGCCGCGCGTGTCCAACACCGCAACGCAGTGGGGAGAGGCCGGCACAATGAACCCCGTAGCCCCGACACCCGGGTCCACCCCGGAGGGCGGCGACGGCTCACCTGGGGACCAGGACTCGGTCGCGAAACTGATCGAGATCGCACAGCGCCCGACCCTGGGTCAGCGCCTCATCTCCTGGTCCTCGCGGCCCCCAGGCCGCCTCTACCTTCCGGCCTGCGCCTTCGTCGGGCTGGTGCTCCTCTACGAGGACAGCATGCCCGGCGGGCACCTGCCGAGCTTCGTGATCGGGATGAGCGGGGGCGCTTTCCTCGCGGCCATGGGCGCGCTGCGGCTCGGCATCGCCCTGTCGGTCGCCCGCCCCATGATCCGCCGCTACTGGCTGCGGTGGATCACCGCCCCGGTCATCGCGGCGCTGGCCATCGTGCTGTCGGTGATGGACGTGCCGCTGCAGGCGCGGGTGGATGCCTCCCACGACCAGCTGCTGCACGTCAGCGCAACGGCCAACCGGTCCACCGCCATCCCGCTGAACGGGACCTGGTCAGGGCTCTACCCCCTGGCAGCGGTGTCGGTATCGGACGGGGTCACCCGCTACACCGTGCAGGGCGCCGGCCTGCTGCGCGACTCCGGCCTGGCCTACAGCGCCAAGGAACTGCCGACCGACGTCTTCGTCCCCGGGCACGGCAGCGTGGTCTACGAGCACATCAAGGGCAACTGGTACGCCTGGAGCGAGTACTAGAGGGGGACCCGCACGGCGAACGGCTCCGGGCGGATAACCGACCGGGGTAAGAGTTTCCAGCATCCCGCTCCGCCCGCGACGGGGGCTCTAACCGCAGTCCCCACCAGGGTTCCCGAACCGTCCATGGCTCTTCCCACGCCGATCTCCGCACATTTCCGGCGTCTTTTCTCACCGCGTTCTTATACCGATTCGGTAAATCTGGTCCCAGCACTCGCGAGTCGATCACGACGCGAGGGACGGAGGACCCCATGAGTGAATTCATGACGACGCTGCACCTGCGGATCTACGACGCGGTCCGCGCACTGCGCCGCGCCCACGCGAGCGGCGACGTGGACCTGTGCGCCGCCCAGGCCGGAGAGATCGAAGACTTGGTGGAAATCGCCGCCCGTCACGGGGTGGACATAGGAAGTGCCTACAAGGAGCTGGCGCACGCAGCGTGAAGGGGGAGGCCACCGGCCTCCCCCTCTTTTTTCGGTTGGTGCGGGGCTCCGGGCCTCAGCGGTCGGTGCCGCGCCCGTACCCCTCACCCTGCTCGAACTGGCGGCGCATGGCCTCCTGCTGCTCCCGCTGGTAGGTCTCGGACAGCCGCTGCTGACGGTCGGCCGCCGCGGACACCGAGCCATGTACCTGCTGCAGCGTCTCGGCCGCGGAGTCGGCGCCCGACCCGTCGCCGCCCCCGTTGAGCCCCGGGCGGCGCTCGGACCGGTTTCCGCCCAGCGACGGCAGCAGCTGGGCCAGCAGCAGCGTCGACAGCGCCGAGGAATCCCCGCCTCCGTCGGTCCGCACGACGACCGGCTGCGGTGCGTGTTCTGCCAGCCGCGCCCCGACGTCCAGCCGCCGACGTGCCAGCTCGTACTGGAGCACCGCCCGGTTATCCCGGTAGGAGGTGGCCAGGCGGCGCTGCGCCTTCGCCTCGTTCTGCGCGGCCACCAGGTCGGCGCGGCCACGGGTCTCGATCTCGTAGCGGACGCGCTGCGCCTCGGTCTCCTGCTCCTCCAGCATCTGCGCGACGTCCTTACGGGCCTTGTTCAGCGCCGCGTTGACCTCAACGATCTTGGCGTCGCGCGTCTTCTTCGACCGCTCGATGTCCATCAGCAGCGTGTCGATGCGGCGCTTGCGGGTCAGCTCCCACTCCTGCTCGTAGGCGACCAGCTCCTTGGCGACCCGCTCACGGGTGGCCATGTGCTGCTGGTACTGGCTGGGCAGCTGGACATCGGGGATATTACAGCCCATGATGCGCACGCCGTAGCGGCTCAACTGCCGATTGAGCAGGTCCTGCATGTCGGCGACGTCGGATCCGCGCAGGTCGTAGGCGCGCTCGGTGCGCACCTGGCGGCTGCGCTGCCGAATGGCGTCCTGCACGGCGTTCGACAGCACCAGGTCGAAGTTGCTGGCGCCGATGGTCCGCACGAACCGGACCGCGTCGGTGATCCGGAACTTGAGGAAGAACTCGATCGACTTCAGCGGTACGTTCTCGTGCGTGGGGCAGGCCACGACCGGGGCCGAGTAGGGGATCTCGGTGGAGGTGTCCACGACGAAGTCGACACGCGCCCACGGGTGCCACAGGTAGTGGCGGCCCGGGTCGAGGGTGCCGACGACGGCGCCGTACCTGGTGAGGACGCCGGTGGTGCCCTGCTCGATCTCCACGATCGAGGAGCGCCACCACCACATCATGGCGAGGGCGATGCTCAGCAGCCCGACGATGACGGTGGGGATGGACAGGACCAGATAGACGCTGTCCCCGGCGATGGCCGCGTCGCGGCGGATCGCCATAATCAGCGCCGAGAACAGGGCGAACAGCCCGAACCAGATGGGGATGGTCCACAGCAGGCCGCGGCTGTCGCGCGGGATGACGACGGGGACGAGCGCCCCGTCATCACCGCCCCGCAGCAGGCGGGCGATGTCGCTCCATGACGCCAGCGACTCCTTGATGCTGGAGCCGCTGCGGTCGACGTGCGTGGTTTGGCTCATCTACTTCTCTCCCGTGTACGGGCCGTCCTGGGGGTCCGCTCCTGACTGCGGCCAGGGCGCGGGCGACCCACTGGGTGACGGGGCGGCGGGCGGGTCCTCGACGGCACTGGTCAGGCGCTCGTCGATGGCCTCATCAGACACCGACTGGCGGATCTCCTCGACCCGGTCCTCGCCCGGGACCTCGCCGCTCTCCGGACGGGCCGTCTCGACGGTCGCCTGCTCGGCCTCCAGCAGCTCGTTGATCTCGGCCTCGCGAGAGGCGATGCGGTCCGAGATCTGCTGCAGCCGGGTGCGGATGGCCGCCATGTCGTCGTCGGAGAAGAGCGCGGCATCGGTCTCGCCAATGATGCCCTGGGCGACACGCAGGAAGTTCACGCTGGACTCGTCGCCGTCGCCGATGTGCAGCACCTGGGGCAGGCTGTCGGCCACGGCCTCCAGCTTGTCGAGCAGGTCCTGCTGGTAGCGGTAGTTGAGGATCTCCGGAGCCTCGGCCGCGCTGACCGCGCGGATGTCCAGGGCCTGGGCCTCCAGCAGGGCGGCGTTGGCGTTCGCCTCGCTCTCGGCCTCGACGAAGCGGCGGCGCGCGAGGGAGCGCGCGCGGTTGGTCTCACGCTCCAGGGCGGTGTCCATCTGCGCCTGGTACTGCGCGATGTCCGCCTGGATCGACGACAGCGTCTCGTTCAGCGAGGCGAGCTCCTTGTTGAGGTCACCCTCGTTCTGCTCCTTGCGCAGCTGGAGCTCGTACTCGTAGGTGTAGGCCTCCTTGGCCACGCGCACCATCTCGGGCGCGGCCAGGTCCATCCGGTACTCCTGGCTGGAGGGCTCGGCGTGGGTGATGTTGGCGTTCGTAAGCTCCACGGCCGGCATGAACTGGGCGTTGAGCTGCTCCAGCAGGCGGGCGGTGTTCTCCCCGACCATGTCGTAGATCCCCGCGGCCTCCTGCTCGTAGATGAGGCTGCGCGTGGTCTCGCTGATGGCGTTGTTCAGCTTCTCCTGGAAGCCCTGCACGGCACCGAGCGTGTAGATGAAATCGACCGGGTCCTTGATCTGGAACTGCACGAACAGGTCGATGGAGGCCTGCACCCCGCTGCGCGTGGGGGCCTCGCGGATCGGCGCGTTGAAGGGGTACTCGCGCGTGGTGTTGACGATGTAGGAGACCCGCTTCCAGGGGTTGAAAAGGGTGACCCGGCCCGGGCCGACGACCTGCTCCAGCTTGCCGAACTTGGTGATCATCGCGTGGCAGCCGTCGGGCACCATGACCATGCCCTGGCGCCACCACATAAATGCCGCGACGCCCAGCGTGATGAGCCAGTAGTGGAACCCGAAGAGGGGGTTAAGCAGGGGGTTGGTCCCGGTGGCCAACGCCGTCGGCACGGTGACGACCAGCGCCACGAGGCCGATCACGATGAGCGCGATGGCGGGCAGCATGGTCATGAAGGTCCGCCCCTTGGGGATGACCATGGGACAGATGACGTGGACGGTTCCGCCCTGGTCCCGCTCGTAGGAGCTGCGGTTGAGCGCCTCGCCCGCGTTGTTCAGCGAGGTGGTCTGCTGCTCGACGCGGGTTCCGACTGAGGCGCCCTGGTCGCGGGCGGCGAGGAAGTCACCCGGGTCGAGGCCGCCTCCCTCCGCCGCGTCACCGAGCGCGTCGGTGACCGCCTGGCGCGGATCGCCGCTCTGGGCGATCGACGTGGCGGCCCCGCGCACTGTCTGCGCGAAGGACATACTTGATCACTCCCTGCGAATGGAGGAGTAGGAGGAGTAGAGAGAACTGCGGATACGACGCCGGTGCCCGCCCACCGGTTCCCCCAGCGCTGGCCCGAAGGTGGGCCGATGGACGTTATCCGCGCACTGCCGCGGGGAACGGTCGCGCCGAACACGGCGTCGCACGTGGCGCAGGCGGAGCACCCGACGAGCGCCCCGTCCCCCGGAGTATCCCATCACTCCAGGAAATCGAACCGGGCGCCGGTACCGCTCTCGCCCCGCCCCTCGGCATCCTCCGCCGCACGGTAGGCGAGCCAGGCCAGCGCGAGGTCCTGCCAGGGCAGGCCGATGGGGGCATACACCGTGATGGTGTCATCAGAGTCCCGCGCCGCGGTGGCCCCCGTCAGGACGTCGCGCAGCGTTCCATGGACGGCGGAAGCGTCGAGCCCGGCATTGCCGACCGGCCCATCGGCCAGGGCGAGCGCGAGGTCATCGACGATCACCCGCGCGGCCCGCAGTAGATCGGCCGACAGCTCCCCCCTGCCGGGTTCGTCGGCTCCGAGCGAGGTGTAGTGGGCCCCGGGCCGGGCGTCGTCCCGATCCAGCACGGTCTGGCGCGCCCGGGTTGCGGTGAGGACGATATCGGACTGCGCGGCGACAGCGGTCGCGCCGTCCACGAGGTGGACCGCCACCCCGAACTCGGTGGAGCACCGCCCGGCGAACGCGTCGGCCCGTTCCCGGTCGGTGTCGGCGACCACCATGTGGGAGATCGGCCGCAGCCCGATCAGGCCCCGGGCGCACAGCCCGGCCTGCGCACCGCAGCCCACGATGCCCAGCACATCGGCGTCATAGCGCGCCAGCGAATGCGTCCCCAGCGCCGCGGCCAACCCGGTCCGCCACGCTGTCAGCGTCGCCGAGTCGAGCAGCGCCAGCAACTCCCCGCTGACCAGATCATGCAGGCACACCACACCGCGCACGGCGGGCCGCGCGTCGGGGAACTCGGCGTTGACCTTGACCGAGTAGGCGGGCACATCCGGCAGCAGCCCCGGCAGCAACGCGGTCGCTGTCCCCGGTCCGGGAAGACCGGTCCGCACCCGCTGCCCCTCGATCGCCGCGGGATCGGCGGTGAAGCCACTCCACAGACGGTCCACGCAGGTGTGGGTGTCCAACACACCGAGCAGATCCGACCGACCCAGGATGAGCGTCACATCCCTATTCTCCCACCGGCCCCGGCAACCGGAAGGACCCTCCACTGCTCCACGCTGGATCGGCCATAGGTGACTTTGCCAAAGCCCCCTCCCATACCAAGCGTGGTATATATCGTTTGATGCATGACGGAGCGGATTTACACGATCGAGATCGAACCCGAGGTGCGACTCTGGCTCACAAATCTTCCCCGTGATCAATACGATCGCGTGGAGTTCTACGCGGACTTGCTCGCTGAACAGGCTGAATCCTTAGGTGAGCCCTACAGCCGCCACCTGGGCGGCAAGCTCAGAGAACTTCGCTTCCACCTCCCGAGCCGCCAGGTACGGATCACCTACTGGATCGCCCCACAGCGCCGTGTCATCCTGCTGACCGTCTTCCGCAAAACAAGTCAACGAGAAAGCTCGGAGATCGAGCGCGGCCCTCGCGCCCAGGCGCAATGTGAAGCTCGGCATCAGCACGCCCGGGACATCTATGATCGCGACAAGGAGGAGCGATGAACAGTACACACGGCGAGCACGCTGTCTGGCGCCGCAGTGGTCAGCACTCCGAGGCCTACGATGAGGCGCGTCGCGGATTCTTGCTCGGCAAGATGGTGTACGACCGCCGCACCGAGCTGGGGCTCAGCCAGCGAGAGCTGGCCGATCGTGCCGACATGACGCAGCCGCAGGTCTCGCGGTTGGAGGGTGGGGGAACGACCCCGAGCATCGCTCTGCTCGAACGTCTGGCGGAGGCGCTCAACGCCGATCTGTCCATTGGTTTCACCCCGCGCAGCGCTGCCTGACCGGGCCCCGCGCCGTTGCGGCGCCCGGGGGATGGGTCAGCCCTGGGTGATGTAGGCCTCAAGCTGACGCCGATCCTGTTCGAGCTGGCTGATCCGGGCCTTGACGACGTCGCCGATGCTGACGATTCCGACGAGGGATCCGGCCGACACCACGGGGACGTGGCGCACGCGGTTCTCGGTCATCAGCACGGTCAGGCTGTCGTCGGTGTCGGTCGTCGTACAGGTGACGACGACGCTGGTCATGATGTCGGAGACCGGTGCGGCGAGCAGTTCGGCTCCTCGCGCCTCCAGCTGGCGGACGACGTCGCGCTCCGACGCGATCCCGGCGATCTCGTCGTGGTCGGTCACCACCACCGCACCGATGTTGTGTGCGGCCAAGCGCGTCACCAACTCGGCCACCGTGGTGTCCGGCTGGACAGTCACCACCTCTGAGCCTTTCGCCCGCAAGATCTCAGCGATCAGCATGGCAACCACCTTTCGATCGGTGACCGAGGGCTACCCATGCTGGACCTTCGCCAATCACCCGATCACGGGCACAGGCGCCGGTCCCGAGCTACGGAGTCCCCCGGCTGGTGAGCAGCCGACCGGTGGAGGCGGGGAACTGGTGCGCAGCAGGCGAGCCGGGGCCGACGGCGGGTCGGCCCCGGCTCGGGGGGTTCGGGTCAGGACCGCGGGATCAGCTGCAGCCGCTGGTGGCGCCGCAGCCTTCGCAGGCGTAGCAGCTGCCGGACGGGCGCATCTTGGTGCCGCAGGTGACGCACAGGGGGGCGTCGGCCATGAAGCCCTGCTTGGCCTCCAGAATCTCCGTGCTGGTGTGGGCCTCCTCGACGGAGCGGGTGGTGGCCGACGACGGGCGCTCCGCGGAGTTCTCGGGGCGCTCGGCGACCTGTTCGGCCTCCGCCTTCGCCGGGGCCGCCGACTGGGCGTAGGACTCGACCTGGGCGGCGACCTGGGACGGGTCCTCGCCCGCGGCCTGGGCGCGGCGCTCCTCCGCGGAGAGGACGCCGAGGGCGGAGCGCTCCTCGTAGGAGAGGTAGTCCAGGGCCAGGCGGCGGAAGATGTAGTCGACCACCGACTGGGCCATGCGGATGTCCGGGTCGTCGGTCATGCCCGCCGGCTCGAAGCGCATGTTGGTGAACTTCTCGACGTAGGTCTCCAGCGGGACCCCGTACTGCAGCGCGATGGAGATCGCGATGGAGAAGGCGTCCATGACACCGGCCAGGGTCGAGCCCTGCTTGCCGAGCTTCATGAAGACCTCGCCGAGGCCGTCGTCGGGGTAGGACCCGGCGGTGATGTAGCCCTCGGCGCCGCCGACGGTGAAGGAGACGGTCTGGCTCGGCCGCTTCTTCGGGAGTCGGCGGCGGACCGGCCGGTTGACCTCGATGACCTCGGGCTCCGGGCGCTTCGCGGCTGTGTCCGCGTCCGCCGTCTTCTCACTTCCCTCGGTCTTGGATGTGGACAGCGGCTGGCCGACCTTGCAGTTGTCGCGGTAGACGGCGAGCGCCTTGAGGCCGAGCCGCCACCCCTCGTAGTAGATGTGCTCGAAGTCCTCGACGGTGGCCTCCTCGGGCACGTTGACCGTCTTGGAGATCGCACCGGAGAGGAACGGCTGCACCGCCGCCATCATCTCCACGTGGCCCATGGGCTTGATGTAGCGCTTGCCCATCGCGCAGTCGAAGACCTCGTAGTGCTCGGGGCGCAGCCCCGGGGCGTCGACCACGTGGCCGTTCTCCGAGATGAACTCGACGATGGCCTCGATCTGCTCCTGCTGGTAGCCGAGGTTCTTCAGCGCCCGCGGGATCGCCTGGTTGACGATCTGCATGGACCCGCCGCCGACCAGCTTCTTGAACTTGACCAGCGAGAAGTCCGGCTCGATGCCGGTGGTGTCGCAGTCCATCATGAAACCGATGGTGCCGGTGGGCGCGAGCAGGCTGGCCTGAGCGTTGCGCCAGCCGTTCTTCTCGCCGATCCGCAGGCAGTTCTGCCACTCCTTGGTGGCGGCCGCGTGGATGTCGGCGTCCATCGCGCCGATGGTGCGCAGGTCGTCGTTGGCGGCGGCGTGCTTGCGCATGACGCGCTTGTGGGCGTCGATGTTCTTGGCGTAGCCGTCGTAGGGGCCGACCACGCCGGCGACCTCGGCGCTGCGCCGGTAGGCGGTCCCGGTCATCAGCGAGGTGATGGCAGCGGCGACGGCGCGGCCGCCGTCGGAGTCATAGGCGTGGCCGGTGGCCATGAGCAGCGCGCCGAGGTTGGCGTAGCCGATGCCGAGCTGGCGGAACGCCCGCGTGGTCTCGCCGATCTTCTCGGTCGGGAAGTCGGCGAAGGTGATGGAGATGTCCATCGCCGTGATGACCAGCTCGGTGAGCTTGACGAACCTCTCGACGTCGAAGGTGTCTTCGGGGGTGAGGAACTTCAGCAGGTTGATCGAGGCCAGGTTGCACGAGGAGTTGTCCAGGTGGACGTACTCCGAGCACGGGTTGCTGGCGGAGATCCGCCCGCTCTCGGGCGTGGTGTGCCAGTCGTTGATCGTGTCGTCGTACTGCAGTCCCGGGTCGGCGCACTCCCAAGCGGCCTTCGCCATCTTGTGGAAGAGCTCCTTGGCGTCGACCGTGGCGATCACCTCGCCCGACGTCCGCGAGGTCAGGCCGAACTCCGCGCCGGACTCGACGGCGCGCATGAACGCGTCGGAGACGCGCACCGAGTTGTTGGCGTTCTGGTACTGCACGCTGACGATGTCGCTGCCGCCCAGGTCGACATCGAACCCGGCGTCGCGCAGCGCGCGGATCTTGTGCTCCTCGCGGGCCTTGGTGGCCACGAACTCCTCGATGTCGGGGTGGTCGACGTCGAGGACGACCATCTTGGCCGCGCGTCGCGTCGCGCCGCCGGACTTGATGGTCCCCGCGGAGGCGTCGGCACCGCGCATGAACGACACCGGGCCGGAGGCGGTGCCGCCGGAGGACAGCAGCTCCTGGCTGGAGCGGATGCGCGAGAGGTTCACGCCCGCGCCGGAGCCGCCCTTGAAGATGATCCCCTCTTCCTTGTACCAGTCGAGGATCGACTCCATGGTGTCGTCCACGGAGAGGATGAAGCAGGCCGAGACCTGCTGCTTGGAGGTGGTGCCGACGTTGAACCAGACCGGGGAGTTGAAGCTGAAGAGCTGGTGCACCAGGGCGTACTTCAGCTCGTGGTCGAAGATTTCGGCGTCGGCGTCGGAGGCGAAGTAGCCGTTCGCCTGACCGGTGGCGGTGTACATCCCGGCGACGCGGTCGACGAGCTGCTTGAGGCTCCACTCGCGCTCCGGCGTGCCCACGGCCCCGCGGAAGTACTTGCTGGCGACGATCTGGGTGGCGTTGATCGACCACGACGCGGGGAACTCCACGCCCCGCTGCTCGAAGTTGACCGAACCGTCCCGCCAGTTCGTCATGACCACATCGCGACGCTCCCACTCGACCTCGTCGTAGGGGTGCACGCCGGGCGTGGTGAAGATGCGCTCGATCTTCAGACCGCTGCGCTTCCCCTTCCCCTTGCGCCCCGTCGCGCCGGTGGTCTCCGTCATGTCAGCTCCCCCAGTTCTCGCCACATATCCGTTCCGATCCCCCGCCAGTGCTCCCAGGTCACATCCGTTGGCGTGACGCGGGGCTGACGGTTTTCATCACGTCGTCACGGCCCTGCCCGTGCGCGTCACCCACGCGCGGTCGGACCCCGCGGATCAGTTCGCCGTTGTCCGGCTACTCACGATTCGCTCTGCCCGCTCATCTCGCTCGCCCTAGCCCGGTCCGCCCGCAGCATCGCGATCTCGTTCTCGAAGTCCATCAGTGACTCGAAGCCCCGGTAGACCGACGCGAAGTGCAGGTAGGCCACTTCGTCGAGTTCGCGCAGCGGCCCGAGAATGGCCAGCCCGATCTCGTGCGAAGGCACCTCCGCGACGCCACGGCACCTGATCTCCTCTTCGACCTGTTGGCCGAGCTTCGCGAGCGCGTCCTCGGTGACGGGCCGACCCTGGCAGGCGCGGCGCACGCCCGCGATAATCTTGGTCCGGGAGAACGGCTCGGTCACGCCGGAGCGCTTGGCCACCATCAGCAGCACCGTCTCCTGCGTGGTGAAACGCCGTTCACACTCGGGGCACGCGCGTCTGCGGCGTATGGCCGCGCCGTCGTCGGTCGACCGGCTGTCGATGACCCTGCTGTCAGGGTGGCGGCAGAACGGACAGTGCATGCCGGTGTGCCTCCCCCCAGAATCCGCATCGGTCGAAAGCCCCGCGTACAGGTGTCGCGGACGTGCTCGCACGCGTGCCGAGCAGCCCTGCGCGCGTGCTCGTCTCCAAACCTCTCCGAACCGGATGATCCAGAAAGACCGGATACCTACTAAAGCACAAGTTCTGGGCTGCTTGTTCCCGATGAGCACTAGATGTTGTGGTCAACCTACGGCGGTCCCCCGTCGCACGCAAGTCCCCGAACGGTGCGCCGCGCCCTCCGACCGGGGCCGCAACGGCGGGGTGCGGGCATGCCGAAAGGGCGCACCCGCCCGCCGCGAAGGCGAACGCGGGCACGCCACGGACACGGGAGTGTCAGTAATCAGGCAGCACGAGCTCCTGCCCGGGGGTGAGGTCGGGGTTGGGCAGGTCGTTCAGCTTGGCGATGTCGTGCACCGCTGGGCGGGGATCGTCGCCGGGCCGAACCCGCTGGGCGATCCCCCACAGCGTATCGCCATCGCGCACGACCACCGTCGGGGGCGCACCGCCGGAGACGGACGCCTCAGAGGAGGCCCCGGAGGCGGAAGCCCCGACAGCGGCGGACGTCACGAAGAGCATCGACAGGCCGGCGACCGCTGCCGCGGACACGGCGGAGACGAGCACCACACGGCCGCGCCGCGTGAGTCGCATCCCGGGCGCGGGGGTGGGCGCCGGGTGGAGCACAGGGGCCGCGGGGGCCGACGCGCCGGGCCGCCGAGCGGGGGCGGCCGGGGACACATCGGAGGCGGGGGCGGTGGAAGCGGGAGAGCCCGCCGGGCGGCAAGTAGGAGCCGGGGACCACTCGGGGATCTCCACCGCCCAATCGAAAAGGGCGGGTTCAGGGGGGCGGGTCGGGGGTGCTGGGGGTGGGTGGGGCGGGAACACGATCATCCCCTTCGAACGCCAGTTCGCTAGAACAGCCGTTCGACTAATACCGCATCCGGGCGATTTTTTCATCACCATCTCGAACGTTTGTTTGATATGGCACTACACAGGCAGTAACGTTAGACGTGCTCGATCGACGCGTCCGCCGAGGTATCCGCGCCTCCGCGCCCATCAATCGGCGCGTGGTCGGACACCGCTGGTGACGCGGCCGGTCGATCCACACCGTCACCGACAGCCCACGCAGAACACCGACCGCCGAGGAGGCCGGCCGTGCCGGAGGAAAACCACGGAACGCACGAACCTCAGGCGGACGGGAGAAGCGTCACCGCACTCCGGTCCACCGGTTCCCCCGCGGCACTCGCGGAGGCCGACGACTCCATGGGCCAAACGGATGCCGCGCCGAAGCTCACGGCCCGCCAGCAGAGTGTTCTGAACTGCATCCACCGCTATGTACGGCAGCGGGGGTACCCGCCGTCCATCCGGGAAATCGGTGATGCGGTGGGCCTGTCGAGCCCGTCCAGTGTCGCGCACCAACTGAAGGTGTTGCAACGCAAAGGCTATCTTTATCGGGACCAAAATCGCCCAAGGGCCGTCGAAATTCGCATTCCAGGACAACCCCCGATTCGTTCCTGGGACGAGCTGGAGAATGACCCCCGCGCCGACTACTCCCGCGCGACCGATGTCCCGGTCGTCGGGCGCATCGCCGCGGGTGGGCCGATCCTGGCCGAAGAGTCCATCGAGGACGTCCTCACCCTGCCCAAGCAGCTCGTCGGCGAAGGCCGCCTGTTCATGCTCAACGTCGTCGGCGACTCCATGGTCGACGCCGCCATCACCGACGGCGACCTGGTCGTCGTCCGCCAGCAGCCCGACGCCAACAATGGCGACATCGTCGCCGCGCTACTCGACGACGAGGCCACGGTGAAGGTCTTCAAACGCGAGGGCGACCATGTGCGGCTGCTTCCGCGCAACGACGCCTACGCGCCCATCGACGGCGACAATGCCACCATTCTCGGGAAGGTGGTCGCCGTTATGCGGCGGGTGTGATCCCCCGGATAACGATGTCGCCTCGCTTGGCCAACGGGCCCGTGATCTCGTCCCGAGACCGCGGGCCCGGGGTTTTTCGGCGGCAATTCGGCCACGGGGTTCGACGGCCGCGCAAACCGAATCTGATTCCGCATAACGGGGCCGTCGGCGACAGAATCGCTATCGATAGGGACACGGAACGAAACACCGATCCCGCTCGGTTCGCCCCCGCACACCCTCCGCCGCGCCCCTCCCTCCATCCTTCGCGGGAGTGCTGCCGACGACGGCCGTTGGGTGGATTGTCCACCCGGCGCCACGCGGTGCGCTATATTCCGCACCGGCCCGATAGCCACGGGCCACGTGGCCGGTGCACGCCCGGTCACGGCGCGGATGCTCTCGCGGCCAGGCCGACGATGAAGCGTCAACCACCGGCGGCGGACGCGCCCCGTACGCCGGACTCCCCCGCCCTTCTCGGCGGGAGAGGATGCCAAGGTGAGGACCATGCCTTCTCCGTATCTCTCCGCCCTCCACCGGGCCGCTGCCGGGGGGCTGGCGGCTCTCCTGCTCGCCACCGGCTGCGGCGTCTCGCCCGACCGCCCGGGCGCACCCGACCCGCCCGGAGCCGAGCCCGCGGAACGCGACGTGCGCTTCGACAGCGGGCCCGACACGCTGCACGGCACGTTCGCCCTTCCCCCGGTGACCGACGACGAGCCGGTCCCCGCCGCGCTCATCATCTCCGGGAGCGGGCCCACCGACCGCGACGGCAACAGCGAGCTGCGACCGGGCGCCGATACCAACCTGAACCTCGCCCGCGTCCTGGCGGAGGCCGGCGTGGCCTCACTGCGCTATGACAAACTCGGCAGCGGCGAGACGGGGATGGCCTCCCGCGACGCGGCGGACCCCGTCTCCTACGAGGTCTTCGAAGAGGAAATGGCCGACGCCTACGCCGAGCTCATCGCACAGCCCGAGGTCGACCCCGACCGGGTGGTCGTCGTCGGGCACAGCGAGGGCGCGCTGTTCGCCCTGCGCTCCCCCGATGTGGTCGATGAGCACCCGCCGGTGGGCCTCATCCTCGCCGCCCCGATCGGCGACCGGTACCTCGACACGCTCGACCGCCAGTTCACCGAGCAGGTACGCGCGGCGGAGACCTCCCGGCAGATCAGCGCCGCAGGTGCCACTGACCTGCTCTCCGAGCTCCGCACGGGAATCGCCCGCATCCGCGCGGGCAGGCCCCTCCCCGATGAGGTCGCGGCGCCGCTGTCCCCCGTTCTCACCCCCGCCAACGCCCCGTTCCTGCGGACCATCGACTCCATTGACCCCGCGGAGCTGGCCCGCGACCTGCCGCCGGAGACCCGCACGCTGGTGCTGTGGGGAACGGCCGACGCCCAGATCGCCGAGGACGACGTGGACCGCCTCATGGGCGGCCTGGACAACGCACGCCGGGTGGACCTCCCCGACGCCGACCACGTCCTCCGCCTCTACGACGACTCCCCCGGCGTCTCGGTCCTCGACGCCGACCGCGAGTTCTCGCCCGACGTCGCCCCGGCCGTACATGGGTTCCTCGACGACCTGCTGTGAACGGCCCGGGGGTACACCCCCGGGCCCGTCCGCCTACTCCTCGTCCTTGCTGTCCTTGATCCCCTGGACGACGTCGCGAGCGAGCTCCTCGGCTCCGGCCACGGCCTCGGCCTCGTCGATCGACTCCCCGACGTTGAAGTCCGTCGCGGCCGTGTAGCAGGTCTCCGCGTACACGTTGGAGACCCGCACGCCCACGCAGCCCCATTCGTAGCCGCCCGCGCGGTCGCTCCAGGAGTAGGCCCCGTCGCCGAGGTCCGCGAGCTTGCTCGCGCCGTATTCCGCGGCCGCCTCCTTGAGGGCCGCGGTGGCCTGCTCCTCCGCGTCGAGTTCGACGTCGCCCGCGTTGCTGACGAGGACCAGACGCGCCGCCGCGGGGACATGGCCGCCGTCCTCAGCGGTCGCCCACCGGCATTCGTTGCCCTCGCGGCCGGTGCCCTCCAGGTTCTTGATCTCCTGGTCGACCTCGGTCGTCCGGTCGGGCACGAGCCTGTTGAGCGCCTCTCCCCGGGCGACCGCGCACGTCGGCGCGTGCTCGTAGTCGCCCCCGGCACCGCTGAGGACGACCACCGTCCACACCCCGCCGGCGAGCAGGGCGAGGACCACGACGGCCAGCCCCGCGATCATGGTGACGGCACAGCCCCGATTCTGCTTCGGGGCCGACTCCACCGGAGGAACGTCGGCATCCCCCGACATGGGGTCACCGGGCTGTCCCCCAGGGCCGCCCTGAGCGGGGTCGCCCTGTTGGCCCGGGTTGCTCGAGTGACCGGGGTGGCCCGGGTATCCCGCCTCCGGGGCGCCGGGCTGCCCCGCGGCCTGCGGCCCCGGTGCTCCGAACTGCTGCGGGGACGCCGGTGGCATCCCCCCGGGCGGGGCCGACTGCCTCTGCGGTCCCGAGGGAGGGGGCCCAGGATGATGGCCCGGCCCGGCCGCTCCTGGCGGTGCCGAGGAGCCGAAGGGGTGCCGCGGGACCGACGGAGGGGGCGCGCTCCCCGCCCCTTCGGGGGGTGCGGGCGGCAGCGGCGGCTGTCCCTCCCCGGGATCGGGCCGCGCCTCCGGGTCATGCGACGGTGACCCGCCATTCGGTCCGGTCGGTCCTCTGTCGGGGCCACCGGAAGGTGGCTGGGTCATGGACGCCTCCGTGTCATCGCGCCGACGCGCCTCGTCGATTTCCAGGGGCCTACGGTACTAGGCATTCCGTCCACCACCGGATCGAGTCCGACACCTCGGACATGCCCGGTTCGGTCGCCGAGGCGGACGCGACCGGCACTGGGCCGGGGGGTGCATGGCCTGGACCACCGACCGGCGCAACGCGCCAGGCGGAATGAACTAGAGGGAATCGGCGACCTGCTCGGCGACGGCGACCGCGCCGTCCCGCGCCGCCCCGAAGGACAGCGGTTTTCCACCGGAGTCCGCCGCGCCCCCGTAAAAGACCCGGACCACCAGGTTGCCGCTGCGGTAGACCAGCTCGGCCGTTCCCTCGTCCTCGCCCGGCCACACCAGCGCGTCCTCACCGAGCGAGGGCAGCGGGGCAGCACCCTCCAGGTCGGTGATGGGCGTGGACCGGTCCAGCTCCCGCGCGGCGGCGGATGCGCCCGTGACCTCCCCGGCCTTGTCGGTGAAGCGCGCCTCGAAGTCGACCTGGAGGACGCGCGGCGCGGCACCGTCCGCGCCCACCGATGTCCACGCGCACCAGGCTCCGTCAGCGTCGCTCAGCGGCCCGTGTTCGTTGGTCTCCAACCGCCCCGAGGGCAGCACACGCTCCACGGTCTCGGCGGCGACCACCGCGCACTCGGGCGCGGTGGAGAAGGCGTCATCGGGTCCGGCACCGAGCGCCGGACCGTCCTCGCCCCACCACAGCCCCACGGTGACCGCGGTCGCGGAGACCACGACCACGGCGGCGGCCACGAGAAGCGCCTGCTTCAACCGCGTCCCGGGCGGCGGCCCGGCGCGGCCCGCGGCGAGCCACGCACCGCCGCTCCGCGGCTGCGCCTGATCGGCCTGCGGCTCCACCGGGCGTCAACCCACCACAATGTTGACGAGCTTGGGCGCCCGCACCACGACCTTGCGGATCTGCTTGCCCTCGATGAACGCCTGGGCCTTCTCCGAGGCCAGCGCCCGGCGCTCCAGCTCCTCCTCGGAGATGTCCGGGGGCACCTGCAGCTTGTCGCGGACCTTGCTGGCCACCTGCACGACGCAGGTCACCGCCTCCTGCACCAGCAGGTCGGGGTCGGCCGGGCGCCAGTTGCCGATGGCGACCGAGCCGCTGTGTCCCAGTCGTTCCCAGCCCTCCTCCGCGACGTAGGGGGCGAACAGTGACAGGGTGGCCGCGATGACCTCGGCGGCCTCGCGGACCGCGGGGTTGGCGGCGCCGGGGCCGGAGTCGATGGCCTTGCGGGCCGCCGTCACCAGTTCCATGACCCGGGCAATGGCGACGTTGAAGCGCTGGGCCTCGATCGCCGCCGTGACCTTGTCGATGGACTGGTGGGTGGCCTTGCGCAGCTCTCGGTCGCCGGTGGACGGGTCGGTGCCCGGCGCGGATGCGGCACCGGCCTGCACCATCACGCGGAACGCGCGGTTGAGGAACTTCAGGGACGCGGCCGGGGACACGTCGGCCCAGTCGACGTCGTCCTCGGGCGGTCCGGCGAACAGCATGGTCAGCCGGACGGCGTCGACACCGTAGGCGTCGATCTCGGCACCCAGGTCGACGCCGTTGCCCAGAGACTTGGACATCGCCTTGCCCTGGTTGATGACCTGGCCCTGGTTGAGCAGCCGCTTGAACGGCTCGGTGAAGCCGACCAGCCCCATGTCGTACAGCGCCTTGGTGAAGAAGCGCGCGTAGAGCAGGTGGAGCGTGGCGTGCTCCTTGCCGCCGATGTAGTTGTCCACCGGTCCCCAGCGGTCGACCAGCTCGCGGTCGAACGGCGCGGTGTCCAGGTGCGGGGAGCAGTAGCGCAGGAAGTACCAGGACGAGTCGACGAACGTGTCCATGGTGTCGGTGTCGCGCGTGGCCGGGCCGTGGCACGCGGGGCAGTCGACGTTGACCCACTCGGTGGCCGCGGCCAGCGGCGAGATGCCCTTGGGTGCCAGGTCGGCGCCCTTCAGGTTGTCGGGCAGGCGTACCGGCAGCTGGTCGTCGGGGACCGGGACCTCACCGCACTCGGGGCAGTGGACGATCGGGATCGGCGTGCCCCAGAAGCGCTGGCGGGACAGCAGCCAGTCGCGCAGCCGGAAGTTGACCGTGCCCTGGCCGGTGCCGCGCTCCTCCAGGATGCCGATGATGCGATCGATGGCCTCGTCCTTGCCCAGGCCGTCCAGCGGACCGGAGTTGACCAGGGTGCCGTCGCCCGCGGTGGCGATGCCGGTCTCGGCGGGGTCCGGCTCGCCGGTCTCGACGACGACCCGCACCGGCAGGTCGAACTCCAGGGCGAAGTCCAGGTCCCGCTGGTCGTGGGCGGGCACCGCCATGATCGCGCCGTGGCCGTAGTCGGCCAGCACGTAGTCGGCCGCCCAGACCGGCATGCGTTCACCGGTGACCGGGTTGATGGTGTAGCGGCCCAGGAAGACGCCGGTCTTGGGGCGCTCGGTGGACTGCCGCTCGATGTCGCTCAGCTTGGCGACCTGCGCGCGGTAGGCGTCGAACTCGGCGCGCTGCTCGGGAGCGCACAGCTCGTCGGCGAGCGGCGCGTCAGCGGCGACGACGAAGAACGTGGCGCCGTACAGCGTGTCGGGGCGGGTGGTGAAGACCGGTACGGGCTCCTCGCGCCCCTCGATCTCGAAGCGGACGTCGGCGCCGTGCGAGCGGCCGATCCAGTTCCGCTGCATGGTCAGGATTTCGTCGGGCCAGTTGCCGCCCTCCAGCTGGTCCATGTCGTCCAGCAGGCGGTCGGCGTAATCGGTGATGCGGAAGTACCACTGGTTCAGGCTGCGGCGCACGACCTCGGCGCCGCACCGCTCGCACCTGCCCTGCACGACCTGCTCATTGGCCAGCACGGTCTGGTCCTGCGGGCACCAGTTGACCAGGCCCTCCTTGCGGTAGGCCAGGCCGCGCTCGAAGAAGCGCAGGAACATCCACTGGTTCCAGCGGTAGTACTCCGGGTCGCTGGTGTGCAGGCGGCGGGTCCAGTCCACGGCGATGCCGTAGCGCCGGAACGACTCGGCCTGAGTATCAATGTTGGCGTACGTCCAGGTCGCGGGGTGTGTATCCCGTTTGATCGCGGCGTTCTCGGCGGGGAGGCCGAAGGAGTCCCAGCCGATGGGGTGCAGGACGTTGTGACCACGCTGGAAGTAGTAGCGCGCGATCACGTCACCGATGGCGAACGCCTCGGCGTGCCCCATGTGGAGGTCACCGGAGGGGTAGGCGAACATGTCGACGACGTAGCGGCGCGGACGGTCGTCGTCCGGGCTGTCGTCGGCGAGGAAGGGGTTGTCCTTCTCCCACCGCGCCTGCCATTTCTCCTGGAGGGCGCGAGCGTCGTAGACGTCGCTCGTCGCCAGGTCTCCATCTACCGCTGTCATCGCTCGAATGTCCTCTACCGGGTCGCAATTGAGGGGCACATCGTGTCTGGGGAGTCCATTCTGATCCGACCGCGCCCCGTGGACAGGCCCGCGGTGGGGTCTCCTCCAGCCGAGTGACTGTGCTTCACAGGTTAGCGCGATTGCCAGGACGACCTCGACGCGATTCCCCGAGCGCCGCCCGCCATGTGGCCTGGCACGGTCTGCTTTTCGGCGCGACACGCCCAGGCCCGCCATTTACGGCGCCTACCTTGGGATTCCCCGAACACGCCGGGGATCCGGTCTCTCCACGGCCCCGCCGATGGGAGAATGCAGCGTGAGCGATCGCCCACTGCTGCGACTCGGTTGCGCAGTGTCGTGCTCTGCCGTGTGCCCACCGTGCCCGTGACCTGTCTCGCCACGGGTCCGGTCACGCGCCCCTCACAGATCCGCAGCGTCCATAAGCCATCCATCAGCATTTGGAGAGCAGCTGACCATGACCGTCTTCGTAGGGGTCCGCCGTGCCATCCGGTTCACGTCCATCGCCGCTCTGGGGCTCGGTCTGGCATTCGGAGCCGCGGCCTGTGGTGGTGAGCCCGAGATCGATTCCGCGTCTGGTTCTTCCCCCGCCGCCGTCTCGGGAGAGGACACCGACCGCGTCCAGCTGACCGAAGGCATCCCCTTCGAGCTGAGCACCGGCCCGGACGAGACCACGTCACTCAAGCTGGCCGGCTACAAGGAGGGCGACGACCCGGCGGTGGTGATCGCGATCGACGGCGCCAAGGGCGGCGCCACGGAGCACACGCTCCACCTCGGCGACCAGCTGAGGATCGGTGACAGCGCGTGGCGTGTCTCCGAGATCGGCATGAACAAGGACGACTCGCGGCCGGGGAGCGCCACCCTGACGCGGGACGAGGGCGACGAGCAGGAGTAGCCGTACCCCGGGCGCCACCTCCGTTGTTACTGTGCGGTAAAACAGTGATCGGGAACACTCACGTGACCGGGGACGCCCACATGCGCCGCGGGCACAGTACCGATGGACTCCGTAGGAGGCGCGATGCTCAACCTGTCCGTACTTCTCGAGGACGGCGCCCGGAACACCCCCGACCGAGACTGCCTGGTCTTCGGTGACCTGCGGCTCACGTACGCGCTGACCGACATGATCGCCAACCAGGTGGCCAACCTCCTGGTGGAGCGAGGAATCAAGCCTGGCGACAAGGTCGCGCTGGCCAGTCCCAACGTCCCCTACTTCCCCTTCGTCTACTTCGGCGCGCTCAAGGCCGGTGCCGTAGTGGTCCCGCTGAACGTGCTGCTCACCCCCCGCGAGATTGCGTACCACCTCAAAGACTCCGGCGCCAAGGCACTGTTCGCCTTCACCGGCGCCCCCGAGCTCCCGTTGGGAGAGCGCGCGTTCTCCGCGTTCGGCGAGGTCGACTCCTGCACCACCTACATCGACCTGCCGGCCACGCCGGGCGCCAAGGAGTCCACGATCGAGGGCGCCGAGACGTTCTGGGAGGCCCTGGACGGCAAGCCCGGCACCTTCGGCTCCGTGCGGACCGAGGCCGACGACACCGCGGTGATCATCTACACCAGCGGCACGACAGGCACCCCCAAGGGCGCCCAGCTCAGCCACAACAACCTGCTCTTCAACGCGGTGGCCTCCGACGCCCTGTTCAGCCATGTCCCCCAGGGCCACGACGTCTGCCTGACCGTGCTGCCGCTGTTCCACATCTTCGGCCAGACCACGATGATGAACGTCGCCCTGTACCGGCACGCCACCATCGTCCTGATGCCGCGCTTCGACGGCGACGAGGCGCTCTCCCTCATGGAGAAAGAGAACGTCACGATGTTCGCCGGTGTACCGACGATGTACTGGGGCCTGCTCGGTGCCAAGGGCGAGCACGACATCGCCGCCATCACCCGCAACCTGCACACGGCGGTCTCCGGCGGCTCGGCACTCCCCGCTGAGCTGGCCCGCAACGTCAAGGACAAGTTCGGCGTCGACATCCTGGAGGGCTACGGCCTGTCCGAGACCTCCCCCGTCGTCTCTTTCAACAACCCCAAGGTCAAGGCCAAGACGGGATCGATCGGCCGACCGATCTGGGGCGTGGAGATGAAGCTGGTCGACAGCGCCTTCGACGACATCGAGGGCGAGGGCCCCGGAGAGGTCGCCGTCCGCGGACACTGCGTGATGAAGGGGTACCACAACCGCCCCGACGCCAACGAGCAGGTCATGAAGGACGGCTGGTTCCGCACCGGCGACATCGCCCGCCGTGACGACGAAGGCTTCTACTTCATCGTGGACCGCTCCAAGGACATGATCATCCGCGGCGGGTACAACGTGTACCCGCGCGAGCTCGAAGAGGTGCTGATGACGCACCCCGAGGTCAGCCTGTGCGCGGTCGTGGGGGTACCGCACGAGACGCACGGCGAGGAGATCAAGGCCTATGTGATCCGCGAAGAGGGGGCCACGCTCAGCGAAAACGACCTCATCGAGTGGGCCAAGGAGCGGCTCGCCGCCTACAAGTACCCGCGCCTGGTGGAGTTCCGCGAGGAGCTGCCGATGACGGCCACCGGCAAGATCCTCAAGCGCGACCTGCGCTGATCACCCGCGCCGCTTTCCGGCCCAGCCCGAGGGCCGGGAGGCGGCGCCCCTTTGCGCCGTGGACAACCGGGCCCCCTCAGGACAAAGGACGCCACAGCGAGTCGCACACCGTGCAGCGGAACTCGATGCGTCGGCCGCACGACCGACAGTGCGGGCCAGGGCCGTAGCCCGCGAGATCATCGGCGTGCCGGTCGGCGAAGAACCGCAGCTCCATGCAGACGTTGCACCGGATGCGCACGCTCGTCGGACTCTTCGGCCACGGATGGTCCGGTTCGATGGTGTGCTCCTCGGACTCTGTATTCATGGCGCGCTCACGGTCCTCATCCGCGTACTGACCTTCCACCACCGACGTCACCGGTTCCCTGCCTTTCCTCCGTTGATCTCGGCGATATCGACCGAATACTCGCGGTGGTTTCTAGTGTTCAGTGCAACTTGTGTTGTCGCTGAATGCTAGGGGTGGATTGTGGCCCAACCGGGCGTCTTGACGCTGGGACACCGCCAGGTGCTGGAGAACATGTGGGGCCAGGGCGC